>NZ_JABCJL010000027.1:0-71103 GCF_012952265.1 Pseudoalteromonas sp. NEC-BIFX-2020_015 | reverse complement strand
GATGTTTTTTGGGCTGCGTAGTTACTTATCAAGTTGTAAAAAGCAAGGGATCAGTGCGTCTACCGCATTAGCATTATTATTCAATGGCATGTTGCCCAGCATTTTTACCCCTCCTGAGTAGTTACAATTTTGGTTCATAACCGCCAATTAGCAGAACAATGGCTTGAAAGGATAAAAGTATTCCTAGCGAACGTTGAAGTAGGTTCATTATTAGGTGGTAAAGATAAGCTGACCTATGAAGTTGATGTAGCTACTTATCAAAGCCTAGTTAGCCGTAATGGAATAGACATTAAACCTGCCATTGAAAAATATGGCCAAATATTAATAGATGAATGCCACCTCTTACCTGCATCAAACTATGCGTGTTTGATAAAATCAGTGCATACTAAATATATTCACGGTTTTACAGCAACACCTAAACGCCAAGATGGTTTAGAAAAATTAATGCACTTTCAAATAGGCTCTGTTGTTTATAAGGCAGCAAACTCTACCAGTAGCTTTGAACAACATGTGAAGGTGGTCAAAACTGGTACTAGTTTTCCTTCAGAATGGCTAATCCCTGATACTAAACCACATATATCTCAAGTTTATAAACACTTAGTTTGTGATCAAGCTAGAAATGAAATGATTGTTAACAGTATAGAGCTGTCGGTGAATAACAGTAGATCTGTAATGGTACTTACTGAAAGAAAAGAGCATATAGAATTACTTGCTAAAATGATGGCTGATAAGGGAATAAAGGTTGTTGAACTGCATGGCGGTATTTCAACAAAGCAAAGGAAAGAACGAATAACTTTCTTATCCAGTAAACCAAGTAATGATGAGGCAGTTGTTATCTTAGCTACAGGAAAATACGTCGGTGAAGGTTTTGATTTACCACATTTAGACACTTTATATATAACGCTGCCTATCGCTTGGAAAGGCATATTGGCGCAATACGCTGGACGAATTCAACGAGAGTGGGATAATAAATCTGTTATTCAAGTTTATGATTTTATTGATGACTTCCCGACGTTAAAACGTATGTGGAACAAACGAGAGAAAGGTTACAAGGCATTAGGGTATAAATTCAACAAGTTCAAGATACGATTTAAGCTCAAATGGTAACCCTTTTGGCATGATTTGACGTGGCATGCCTGCAAAGCGTAATAGTTGTTTTGGTTGCTTGCCTTGTGTTCCGCTCGCTAATCGTTTTTGCACACTCGTATGTGATGACTCTTCTGGCGTGTGTGCCATTTTTGCCCTGATAGGATATAAATCAACGTATGCCATACAGGCGGCGAGTGCGGCTTCACCTAATAATGCTTGTGATTTGAAGCGGCCTTCCCACAAAGTTGTAAGAAACAATTTTGAACGCCTTAGGCGACCCGAAGGGTGAGTGCCATGGATGGCAGCGAATAAAATCGTCATGTGCAGTTATCTTCCTTATTCGCTTGCGGGCAATACCTTCGATTAATAAACGCATAAACCAACTGATGCTTGCTAAGCGTTCTCGATATTGCTCAACCGTATGGTTAAAAAAGATGCGCTCTACTTTACTTCGTTTTTACCCCGCAAATACTTCTGGGTCAGTAATGTGCCTTTACACAGTAAAGGCCAGCGAATAATAGTTGCTTTATTATTTAGCCTATTAGCTTTTTATCATCTACATACAGCACTAGATGGGTATGGTTACTCATTACGGCGTAAGCACATATATCAATACAAAATGTCTTTGCTAAAGCAAGTAACTTGCCTTCAAGCCACCCCCTGCGATGTTCATAAGACTTCCCTGTAAAACGGTCTTCACCGCATAAAAATGCTCGGCGTACACAACGAGAAATACTGTGGTAGTATTTTGTATCAGCCAAACTTATTTGACGTTTTCTTGCGATAACCATTGGGTAACCTGTACGTTTTTCGCACTAACTTAAAGTTAGTGCGAAATATAAAAAATACAAACTTTAGGCTGAGTGTCTTCCTTGTTCCTTCCTATTGACCATAACAATTTGACCTAGATTCTCTACGCTAAACTACCCTCTTAATTGCGATGTGATAGAAGCTTTCACTGATTGTTCATAGTCCCCAACTAAATCAAGGCAAATATCTTTTGTACAATAAGACACAAATTTAAGCGCTTTTCCATCTTTGCTTTTAGCGGCTATTTCGTAGAGTGTGTATGAATTAAATTTGATTTTGTTAACCTCCACTTCAGTTGAGCCTTTTTCAAAATCGGAAACGATATCTACGTCATTTAAACGAAAATCCATATAATAACTTGTATTAGTAGCACTTTTACAAGAATAGCCAACGGAGAATATTTCGGGCTGTGTTTTTAATTGCTGTAATCTTATTTGGGCTTCACAGCTAATGGATAAAGTTAATTTATCTGGAAGTATATTAACAATAACACCCTGTTCAGCCATTACCGAGGAGTGAAAAGTAAAAAGTAGTAGTGTTGCACTTAAAATTTTCATTAAACTATCCTTTGCATTTATTACACGCTTGCTTAAGCGATATAGACTAGTTGACAAAAATTGTAATAAACGAGAAGCATCGCCAACTGTTATGCGCCCGTTTGAGTTTTTAATAACTGTTACTTATTTCGACTGACTACATTCATTTTTTATTTTTATTTTTATTTTTGAGAATAACAACCATTGATTTACCGCCAAAACCATGCTTATTACACCTTGCTCGCACTATTACTATAGAGCTTTTTGTTGGTATTGCGATATCACACTGACTACGCGTAAATGGTTGTTCATTATTATGGGGGTGATGAAGTTTACGGGATCCTAGTTGATTTCCTTCTAAATCTAGAATTTCCCATCCATCGGCATAATGCTCCCAACCTTGATCATTGTGTCTTACAGAAGTATTAAAGCACCAAGTACCGCTTGATTGTTGAGTAACAAAAACATCGTTAACTTGAGCAAAATCTAAAGAGGTGGAGTAAGTATCTACATCAAATTGTGACGCGAATAAGGGTGATGTAAACATCGACAATATTATTAGCAGGAGTCTCATGTAATTCTCGTTAATTAATCGTTAATTTCGATTTTGAACTTACCCTATTAATCATTGAAATGTCCTTAACGAATTCTAAAAAAATCTAATTAATGTTTAACTTATTGAAATTAATGGCTATAAATAACCTTCAATAAAGCGGCGTAAGATAATATTTTAATTAAACAGGTAAAATTGATAACGACCATCATGTAGTTATGTTGCTAATAACACTAATAATGAATCGAAGCCTACTTAAATTCATGGGATTAAAGTAATAAAACAGCGCGGCCTCAGTTTTGAATCTAAATGATAAAGAAACTATTGATTAGTAAATTCGTAGATATGGAAGGTGAGAGACTGACAAGCTGGCTAGATTCTATGACTTGGTGTTCTACTGTTTGAGTTGTTTGAGTAAGGCAATGTAGTCAGGTTCATCAGTCAATAACTTAAAAGCGGGTTCAATACCTAATTTAAGCACTTGTAAATTTCGCTCAGCTACTAAAGTTTTCAATAACAATATTGCTTTTTTATTTTCACCAGCCCATGCATAAAACTTTGCCCTGTCGTAATTATTAAAAGCAGGCGTGTTTTCAACTATAAAATTGAGTGCGTTACGCAGTCCTTTATCTTTCAACGAAGCTAAAAATTCATCAATAATATTTTGCTGTACCTTAAGCTCTTTTAAAAATAATGGTGCATGACTTAGCAAAGAATCATGATTACCACTTGCCAATGAATTCCAAGCATAAAGAGATTCTCGATAACCTTCGGAAATAATCATTGCCTTATTCGCCACTTCTTTATCAGCGCCTTTAAAATCCCCGCTATAATATAAAGCACGATAGGTTGTATCTTTGTTGTAAGCCAACGGACTGCTCGCCACCATATGTTTCGCTAACTGCTCAGCTTTATCAAACTGCTTAGTAATTAATAAATATTCGGCAAACCACTCCAAAATCATCAAATCCTGATTATTTCGTTTAAAAGCCAATTTAAAAGCTTTCCCCGCCGCTTGATAATCATAATCTTTATATAGATAGGTTAATGCTATCGCCAACTGAACATAAGCAGGGTTGGGATCAATCTGCAAAGCCTTAAAGGCTAATTTACTTGCCTTATCAATAAGTTCTCCGGCTTGCTTGCCTTCTGAATAGGCTTTTGAAAAATAACTATGAGATAAATGTGCATAAGCTTGTGCATAATCAGGGTAAAGATCGATTGACTGCTTGTAAGCATTTATCGCCTTTTCACTCTCTCCTTGATATTGAAAAAACTGAGCCTGTAAAAAACGATCATAAGCCGCGGGAGGTATTTTCCTTAATGTTGATTTGTTGTTATTTATTGTAGCTTGTTTCGATGATAAATTTAATCGTGTAACTATTTCAGAGGCAAACTCTGTTTGTATTTTGAATAAATCACTTAAATTTCGTTGATAAGTTTCACTCCAAATATGAACATCTTCCACGGCATTAATTAATTGTGCCGTTACCAAAATTTTATCGCCTTCTAATTGCACTGAACCCTCTAAGATCCACTCGACATTTAATTGTTCGACCACTTCTTTTATTGATGCTTTTTTTACTTTATATTGCATAACGGATGCTCTGGAAGTTACTTGAAGAGCAGACTCTTGCACCAGTTGATTAATAATAGCTTCAGTTAAACCATCAGCGATATACTCACGATTTCTGATCGATGAATAATAATCGAATGGCAAAACAGCTAGTCTGATAGGTTGATTTGAATCTGAAATTACAGCGACGGGTTTAAATTTAAACCATAACAGCAGAGCAATCATCAATACGAACAAAGTTGTAATTAACCAATAAAGCTTAATGCTCTGTCTATTTGCGAGTATTGTCTTAACTGGCGCTATGAGTTGATAGCCTTTTCTAGGTAGTGTTTTGATATAAGTAGGTGTTTTAAAATCATCACCTAAGGCTTTGCGTAAACTGCTCATAGCAACATTCAGTACATCGTCGGCGACGATTTGGTTTGCCCACAGCTGATCAAGTAGCTCATTTCTGGTTACTACACGCTCTCTGTTATCTACTAAATAAACTAATAATTGCATTACCTTTGAATCAAGGTCTTTGTTCAGATGTTTGTTTTGAATACTTAAGCCATCTGCATCAATTAGCCAGTCACCCATCAAAAATGTATTCTTTTTCTGCATTATAATAGTTTATTTGGCGTCAAATTATTTTGATCCTATCAAAAAAAGAGCAACACTGCATTAACCCCGTGCTTGTTAGATACCTGAAATGAGAAAACTCAGATTACCCAATAATAAATATAGCTGCGTCATGGAATACGCTTTCCTGTAAGTAAGGATGTAAGGATTTATCCCGAAAATTCTTCTAACTAAAGTCAGACCTACAAGTGAATCACACATGGCATTTAACTTACCAGCCTTTTGTCCTCGGGTTATGTCTCCTTATATGTTAAAACACTTTTAAGCATTTTATTATTTCAAAGTAACGCGATGACAAATATAAAACAGCACATTGGTAGTATGGCTTTAGTTGTAAAAAATTATGATGACGCGATTGCATTTTACACACAAAAACTGAGTTTTTATTTGGTTGAAGATACTGATCTTGGCAATGGTAAGCGTTGGGTATTAGTGTCACCACCCAACTCCAATGGCACTAACCTATTACTCGCTAAAGCAAGTACACCTGAGCAATTAGAAGCTATTGGTAACCAAACGGGTGGTCGTGTGTTTTTATTTTTACACACTAATGATTTTTGGCGTGATTATAAAACGATGCAAAAAAATGGCATTAGATTCAACGAGCAGCCGCGCGAAGAAACGTACGGCACCGTCGTGGTATTTGAAGACTTGTACGGTAATAAGTGGGATTTGTTGCAGTTGCTTTAAAAAGGCGTTTAATTGTCGCGATAAATCACGACCTACATGATGTTAATATGCCTATTGACTTGATATTGTTCAATTAACCCTCATTAACTATTTATTAGCAACCACATTAAAAATAAATGGATATATTAAATAAGGTTAGCCTTGAAACGCTGCTATTACATTGGTTAGCGGTGACTTTATTATTGCTGGTTGTGTTTTGGACAATGATAAAAATTGTGGCTTGGGGTAAAACGATGTCACGTGGCGCATTTTTATTTTTGGCTTTCTTCCCACTTATTTCGTTATTCCCGATCCCACCGCCTCAATTTGAGAATGTACAAAAAGCAAAGCAAGAACAGCGTAAGCGCAAAGAAGATTCTGGTGATCCCCCAGAGAATGAATGAGTTAATATAATAATTATAATACAGAGTTTTATAGTGCAACAAAATATTGAATCTAGATTATTAATGAGTGCTGCGGTTATCGCCTTTGCGGCAGCTGTATGGCACTTATTGTGCATTTGGGGTGGGCCAAGTTGGTTTGCTTTTGCCCGTGCCCCGGAGCAATTAATTACGTCATCAAAGCAAGGAACACTTCTTGCGCCATTGGGGGCGATTGTTGTTGCGGGGTTGATGTTTACTTGTTCGGCATTTGCCTTGTCTGCTTTAAAAATACTACCTAAACTGCCTTTTACGACAGTGGCTTTATTTGTCATTGCTACAGTGGGTATAGTCCGAGGTTTAATCGCGATACCTATGTTTATAACAGAGCAAGGGGCTGATACCTGGCAAATTGTGGCAAGCTCAGTCTGGTTTTATACAGGGCTGTGTTTTTTCATTGGTGCTAAACAATACAAATCCACCCACAAAGAGTATAAAACCAAAATGATTGTACTGTCTTTTTACAATGAGTTTAGAGAGAAGTTTCCAGACATAGCCCTTAAAACAGATCAACATTATATTAAACAGTGGGGAGAGTTAGAGCCTGAATTTATTTACACATGGTTCGAATGCGTTGCAAGTGTCGTCAATAATGAGATGTATAATAAATCCGATGCAGCCTTATATACTTGCCTATTTGAGTATCTCAGCAGTAAATTCCAATCTGCAGGTAAAGAGATACGCGAATATATTGATGTTGGGATCATTGAGAATCTTTTTTGGCAGGTAACACCTATTAATGCTGCACCATATTGGCAAGTATTACCTAATGATCTCAAAACTCTTTACGTAAATTTTCACCAGCAAACACCTATTTAACCGATCAAATGTTAGCTGTTTGCCACGCTATAGCAAAATGATTTTTTGGGATGCTAAAAGTACTGTAGCTAACGGAGAAATTAAACTCAGTCAGCGCATCGTTCTCTAGCATCTGGCAAATCATATCACCTAAAATAGGTATAAATTTACCCGCCCAACCTGCGGTATACGTCACTATATTTTTATTATTAGGTATATAATCCGGCATGTAATCAAGAAAAAACTCTGCCTTTTTTTCCCCTTTTTTCAATGGTGAATCACACAATGCTATTAAGCATGTTGTCGTAAAATACGGGGTTGGCTCCAAGCCCGGCATAAACTGTTCAACCCATGAGGACGCAATCGCTAATGATTGCTTACTTGGGGCTAACTGTCGATCATTTGGATCATAAATAATTGCATCGTCAGGAAAATTTGTCGCAACACGAATGTAGCCTGGGTTTGCCCATTCAAGTTCAGGAAAACCACACAAAAGAGAATTAGTTGCGGTTCGTGGGTCTGATTCATTCTCTGCTTGTTGAAATACAAACCAAGATGGGGTCGTTGCTACAGGGTCAACTTTCTTAAAATACGCTGATGCCATTTGCCAAATAATAATAGGCACTGACACCCCTAAACTACGTACGGTTTCGTTGATATATGCACCCGTAGTAATCGCTAGTTTTTTACATGTATAACATGTAGTAGTGATGCCTTCTTCAGCACTATGCTGGGTCGTTACTTCAACAATATCATCTGCTAATGAGGTAATCGTTTGCACATTTTCCCATTCGCGATAAGTCACACACCCAGAGTTTAACCCCGCATTAAAAAATGCTCTCTGTGTTTGCTTTATATTAATGGTGCCGCCATTTGATTGAAAAAAACCATAATACTCTTTAGGGAGTCCTTCAAAGCAGGCCTTACTTTGTATTGCGGTGGCATCTGCCAGTCTCTCATAAGGAATATTTAACGCATCCATGGTTTTTTCAGCCTCGTCGATACCGCCTTCTCGCGCATCTTTAACGCCTTTTTGACCAAACCATAAACTTCCTTCATCGCCAATTAATGGCTCGTCTGACAATGCCTGTATTTGCTGCCAATACTGCTGTGATGCTAAACATAACTCAGACATATGCTGTTGATCATACTGCAAACGAAACTGCCTAGAGTATCCGGCAGAGCTTCCTAAATCATTAAAATAGCCATGTTTTTCGATTACCAGTGTTTTAAGGCCTCGTTGCGATGCATGAAAAGCGGTCGATAACCCAACGGGGCCGCCTCCAATAACGATTAAATCGTATTGAACTGCTGTAGACATGTCTAACCTATTACTATTATTAAGTTCTAGGGGTGTTATAAAGGAATGAACTACAAAAAGATATTACGTGATATTACACCGCATTATTGGGCATTACAGTTGATTATAATTACAACAAGCTAACCATACGACGACTAAACCTAGATGTTGGGTAGTAAAACACTTTCAAAAAAATGTAGATTAGTATCATATTACGCGCCACAAACAAAAACGGCGCGCAATTTACATTGCACGCCGCTTTAAAACAACCTAACTGGGTTAGCTTATTCTGTATATGGTAAGTTACGACCGTAGAAAATTTCTTGCATCTCACGGGCTAACTTAGAACGAATTTCTTCTTCTTCATCGTCAGATAAGTCATCAGTAGACACACCAAATAAATATGTATTTAGGTCTGTTTCTTTAAGCATCATCTTTGTATGGAACAAGTTTTCCTGATACACGTTTACGTCCATCATTTGGTACGCTTCTTTGGTATCTTCCGTCATATAATTCTGAATTGAATTAATCGCATGATCAATATAATGCTTCACGCCATCTACGTCACGGGTAAAACCACGTACGCGGTAGTCAATTGTCACCACGTCTGAATCCAAACTGTGGATCAGGAAGTTCAAGGCTTTAAGTGGCGAAATAATACCACAGGTCGATACTTCGATATCAGCACGGAAAGTACAAATACCATCATCAGGATGCGCTTCAGGGTAAGTATGTACACAGATATGACTTTTATCTAAATGTGCAACTACGGTATCAGGTAACGGCCCTGGTGCTTCATCAACGTCAAATGTCTGCTGCTGCTCAATTGGTTCTTCTGAAACCAAAATAGTAACACTGGCACCTTGTGGCTCGTAATCTTGACGCGATATATTTAAAATATTAGCGCCGATGATATCAACCACTTCACCTAAAATATCGGTTAGTCGATCCGCGTTGTACTGCTCGTCGATATATTCAATATATTCTTTACGTTGTTGCTCGGTCTTTGCGTAGCAAATATCGTAAATACTAAAGCTTAAACTTTTGGTTAAGTTGTTAAAGCCATGTAGTTTAATTTTATCGAAGGGTTTGTTCATAATAAACCAACCTATAAACTAGTGAAATCTGCCACAGCAGAATGAAAGTTCGCGGATTTTATACGAATTTCACCGCAGGAAAAAGCCTTATTTTGCCTGTTCTTGCACAACTTCGTGACTGTGGGTAATTTCTACTGTTTTATCAAGCATTAATGCGACTGAACAATACTTTTCAGCTGATAATGTAACTGCGCGTGCAAGGTGCTTCTCAGAGACATTATCCCCTGTTACTACAAAGTGTAAGTTAATCTTAGTAAAGACTCGAGGAGCTGATTCAGCACGTTCTGCGCTCAATTTAACTTGAACATCTGAGAAGTTTTGTTTCGCTTTCTTTAAAATGCTGACCACATCTACTGATGAACAGCAACCCACTGACATGAGCACCATTTCCATAGGACTTGGTGCTGCGCTATCACTGCCTGCGTCAAACACAACGTTATGCCCAGAATTAGAGCGCCCAAGATACGTATCGCCTTCAACCCATTTTACATTCGCTTGCATTTTATTACTCTCAAAGAAGTTATTTTCTTGATTGTAAGGAAGTCACAGGCAGTTGCAAATTAAAAGCGATAATCTGAGGTCGTTAAATTTTTTCAGCAACCGCGCTATCGAATAGGTTTTTAACCAACGCTGCAAACTCATCAATAAATGCATGTTGTTCTATAGTAACTTGATTACTCGTAACACTACTTAGCACTTCTTGGAGGTCGTAAACTATCCCATCCACTTCACGTACTATTTGGCTGCGTTGCTCTGTAGAAAGCGCTTTGTTTTGTTGGCATATCAGCATCACATTTTCAGCGATGTCATCCTCTATCAACGCCATAATCGTTGGTGCACCTGGTTTTATCTCGCCAGGCTTCTCAAATAAAGCTAAGTTTTGAGTAAGATACATGATGAGGTCATCATACCCTTGCCTATCTAAAACCATAATTCTCTTCACCTAATAAAATACGACTCTATTGATTTAAGCAGAAAGCGCATTTAAATGCTACCTTTGCTCAAAAAGCAATACAAAAAAAGCAGCCAAGGCTGCTTTTTCAATTCTTTATTGCTATTTTTATTAATAGTAATTAGTCAATTTTTAAACCTGGGCTTAATGTTGCTGGCATGGCTACTTTTTCAAGCTCAACGGAGGCAACTGGGTATGCACAATAATCTGCCGCATAGTATGCACTTGCGCGGTGATTACCTGATGCGCCAATGCCACCAAACGGTGCGGCACTTGATGCACCTGTGATTGGGCGGTTCCAGTTAACAATACCCGCGCGAATACGACGTAAAAAGTGGTCGTAATCTGCAGCGTTATCGCTCAGTAAGCCTGCTGATAAACCAAAGCTTGTATCGTTAGCTTTATCAATTGCTTGATCAAAGTCAGTAAAGCGGAATACTTTTAACAGTGGCCCAAAATGCTCTTCATCTGGGAAGTTAGCAACATCAGTACATTCAATAATGCCTGGAGTAACAAACCCTGTGTTGGCAGTGTGAGTAAGCTCAACTAACATCTTTGCACCAAGTTCAACTAACTGCTGTTGTGCTGTAACCATTCCTGCGGCTGCCACTGATGAAATCATCGACCCCATAAATGGCTGGTCTGCGTCATCGTAGTTACCGACTTTAATCGCTTTAGTGGCAGTAATTAAACCGGCTAAAATTATATCGCCTTGCTCGCCTGCAGGTAAAAACAGTTTGCGTGCACACGTACAACGTTGACCACTTGAAATAAATGCTGATTGAATAATATCGTGGATCACTGCTTTAGTATCTGCAACATCAGTAATGATAAGCGGATTATTACCCCCCATCTCTAATGCTAGGATCTTACCTGGCTGACCTGCAAACTGCTCATGTAAAATATGACCCGTGCGTGATGAGCCTGTAAAGAATAAGCCATCAATGCCTTTGTGCGCGGCTAATGCTTTACCTGTTTCTACTTCACCTTGAACAAGGTTAATAACACCGGCTGGTAAACCTGCTTTTTCCCAAAGCTTAAGTGTTAGCTCTGCAACAGCGGGCGTTAGCTCTGATGGCTTAAATACCACTGTATTACCAGCTAAAAGTGCAGGCACAATGTGACCATTAGGCAAATGACCTGGAAAGTTATACGGGCCAAATACAGCAACAACGCCATGTGGCTTATGACGGATCATCGCACGGCCTTGCGGCATTGGGTTTTCAACATCACCAGTGCGTTCTAGAAGGGCTTTTTCAGAAATTGCAATTTTACCAACCATAGCACCCGCTTCAGTGCGAGTTTCCCATAATGGTTTACCCGTTTCTTGTGCGATTGCGACAGCTAATTCTTCACTGTGTGCTTTAAGTGTTTCAGCAAACGTTTTTACAATGGCTAAGCGCTCTGCGAATGTCTTATCAGCCCAGCTGTAAAAAGCGTCGCGTGCAGCATTAACAGCTGTATCAACTTGTTCAGCTGTTGCTGAATTTGCTTGCCAAATAACGGTGTTATTTGCTGGGTTTACTGAACTAAATGCTTCGCCTTGGCCTTGTGACCATTGACCATTAATAAATTGTGCAGGATGAGTCATATACTTTCTCCTAAATTATAAACTTGTTGCTGTGACAGTATCGCCAGCTTGAAGGTGCAATGCGTCAGCGATTTCTTGTGACAAAGTAATCTCTGGGTTTTTCGCATCAAACGTTAGCTCTGCTACGGTTGCTCTAAAATCATTGAGTTTTTCGTTTGCTAGCATTACCGATGTCTCGCCACTATTTTCACCAATTTTAACGGTAAAGTTTTTGGCGTTACGTACTGTCGCTATATTATCTACTTTTGCTTCAACGGTCGGACCTGCATCAAAGATGTCAACGTAACCGTTAAAGGTAAAGCCTTCACTTTTAAGTAATGAAATTGCGGGGCGTGTATTATCATGTACTTGACCAATAACCGCCTGTGCATCTTTACTTAAAAGATTGACGTAAATTGGGTATTTTGGCATTAACTCAGCAATAAATACTTTTTGGCCTATACCGGTTAGATAATCGGCAGTTGGGAAGTCCATAGAGAAAAAATGCTCTTCTAACCATTGCCAAAAAGGGCTGTCGCCATTTTCATTTGATACACCGCGCATTTCTGCAATCACGGTTTCAGCAAAGCGCTCTCTATGCTGTTTAATAAACATAAAACGGGCTTTTGAAAGTAGCTTGCCGTTGTTGTTTTTACGGTAGCCATCTTTTAAAAATAAAGTGCAAAGCTCTGTAGCGCCTGTGTAATCATTACATAGCGTTAAAATATCAACCGCTTTATACACATTAAGCGTACGCGATGAATGAATTGCTTTGCTTAAATGGTAATGATAAAACGCATCATCTAAACCAACTGCGGCTTCAATGGCTGAGGTTCCGACCACTTCACCTGTTTCGCTATCTTCAAGAACAAACAAGTAACCTTCGTCACCCGGTTGAGATGCACTTTTTGCAAATGAGCTTACTGAATGGTCAATTTTCTTTTGTAATAACGCTTCGTTATTAGGCAAAGAGGTAAAACCATGCCCTGATTCATGGGCAATTTTCAATAAAGCTGGGTAATCACATTGCTGGATTGGGCGAAGAATCATCATGAGTCCGCTTGCTCCCTTATAAATAACGGTAAAATAGAAGATCAGGGCAAGCTTGCTACTTGCCCTTAAATAATGAGAACGCTAGATTAACCGTTCACAACTTTAGCTACTGCTTTTTCAAAGCGTGCCATACCTTCGCGAATATCCGCTTCAGGAATTACTAATGATGGGGTAAAACGTACAACATCAGCACCCGCAACTAACGACATTACGCCTTCACTTGTGCCCGCGACTAAAAATTCTTTAGCGCGACCTTTAAATTGTTCGTTAACAACAGCACCAATAAGCAAACCTTTACCACGAATTTCAGAGAATACGTTGTATTTATCGTTGATTGCCGTTAGTAATTCACGGAATAACGCTTCTTTCGCTTTCACGCCGGCAAGTACTTCTGATGTGTTAACAGTATCAAATGCTGCTTCACCAACGGCACACGCTAATGGGTTGCCGCCATAAGTAGAACCATGAGTTCCCACTTTAAGATGCTTAGCAATTTCAGTCGTTGTGATCATCGCGCCGATTGGAAAACCGCCACCAAGCGCTTTAGCTGTTGTTAAAATATCAGGTGTTACATCCAAACCTTGGTATGCGTATAAATCACCAGTACGGCCAACACCGGTTTGTACTTCATCAAAAATAAGCAACGCATTGTGCTTAGTACATAACTCACGAACGCCTTTAGCAAATTCATCCGTTGGTGAAATAATGCCGCCTTCGCCTTGCAAAGGTTCCATCATTACTGCGCATGTTTTATCTGAGATAAGCGCTTCAAATGCCGCTAAATCATTGTAATCACAATGTACGATATCGCCTGGTTTTGGACCAAAACCGTCAGAATAAGCAGCTTGACCACCTACTGTTACGGTAAAAAATGTACGGCCATGGAAGCCTTTGTTAAATGCGATGATTTGTGATTTTTCGGCACCAAAGTTTTCAAGTGCTAAACGACGCGCAAGTTTAAGGGCAGCTTCGTTTGCTTCTGCACCAGAGTTGGCAAAATATACTTTTTCAGCAAATGTCGCATCTACTAACTTTTTAGCTAAGCGCAGTGCTGGCTCATTCGTCATAACATTTGATAAATGCCAGATCTTCTCACCCTGCTCTTTTAATGCTTTAACTAATGCAGGATGACAATGGCCTAGACAATTAACAGCGATACCACCGGCAAAATCGATATATTCACGGTCTTGCTGATCCCATACGCGTGAGCCTTCGCCACGAACTGGAATAATGCTTGAAGGTGCGTAGTTAGGAACCATTACTTGATCAAATAAATCGCGATTAACTGTCATTTTATATCCTCTTAATTGTGAGCACACAGAGAGTGTGAATATCGAAATGATGGTATAAAATACCATTCTCTTTGGCGTAGATGAGCATAGCTTAAATTGCCAAAAAATACTCTCTGGTTCAATTTTCAGACACGCATTATTTCAGAATTTTAGTCATCTGTCTCTTAGAATACTTTCATACAGCCCTTGTAAATAAAGGGTTTGAGATATTATTTCAGAGATAGTGAATAACTATTTGAAAAAGAAAATCACAATAAATTTGTTCTAAATTGCAGCCTATAACATGCCCAGCAGAGCTATTGAACTAAAATACAGCGCTACTGGTGAGCTTAATGATGAATGAATAGTCGCAAAAAAAATTAACAATTATTTTATAAAACTAGTCAATTTTAATATGAAAGTGTTGAAAATTAGTTTTTTCGAGTAGATTTAGCTCAGATTGCGTAAAGTTGAGGTGTTTTAGCCAAACAGTTTTTTCATCAGCTTCGATCAGTTGATGCTCTTCCAGAGTGATATATTGTGAATAGCAGCGAGCCTTCTGCATTAATACCGTTAATGGCAATAAAGATTCGCCTTTAGGAAGCGGTGCCGTTAGTTGCTCCATTACTGTATTAAAAGGCAAATAACGAAATGACATTTTCTCAATCACTTTTGCAGTTACTTTTAATGCATGCTGGCTGAGTAGCGTGCTTAAAAACAACGGATCTGGTTTAAGTTCCAGTAAAGCCGTATGTAAGTCTTTATGTTGCTCTTCGCGCGCGATAGACACTTTACGCTGCCAAACAAGTTCAAAAGTTCGTAAGTAAAGCCTAACTAAAGCAATTTTACCCACATCTAATAGCATCCCCAGCGTGAAAGCATGCATTTCATTCATACCATTTACCTTAGCCAACTCTTGTGCAGCAATAGCGCAGGCCATCGAGTTATCACGTAAGCGACGCTTTAATAATGGGAAAGGTTCAGTACTGTGTGGCATCCAGTGGCGTACCGCAAAGGTGGGGACTACAAACTGCAAGTTATCTAAGCCAATATAACGCAGCGCCAAAGATGGGTTATCAACTTTTACTGATGTGTGCTTATTACGCTGCTTACGGTAATAAGGCAGATTCACAAAAGAGACCAGTTCTCGACCTAACCAACTTAAATCATTTACTAGGGGCTCTAAACGCCCTACCGACGCAGATTTAACGGCTAAAACTTCTAAAATTGCAGGAACGTTATCCTCTATACCTATTGTTTCATGCAATACCGTGTCTATATCTGCCAATTGTTTATTCATGGCGGTTTCGATCACTTGATGTAATTGCTGGCTTGCTTGAGCGCGATACTTATGATGAGCCGTACTGGATTTTTGTCGCTTTTTTTGCGCAGCCATTTCAACTTCAAGTAAAGTGCGCTGCTTCATTGGCGCGCCATAATCAATTTCTAAAGTATGAATATAGCCGATTTGACGTTGCGCAAAACTGTGACCAAGCAGCAGATCATGAGCTCGCTGTTCAAGTACTTTTGCCGTTCTGTGTTCGCGCATTTCATCAGTCATTCATTAATATCTTTCTTTAAGTAAAATCAAACCAGTTTAAGCCTAGAACCGAGTTATAAAGTTGGCAAGTAATTCAAGCCCCTGCTCCGTTAATATTGCTTCAGGGTGGAACTGTACCCCTTCTAACGCTAAGCTTTTATGCACTAAGCCCATAATCTCATCAAACTGACCATCGCTGGTCTGACTCCATGCAGTGATCGATAGCTCAGCAGGCACACTGTTTTTTTCGACAACTAACGAATGATAACGACACACCGTTAGTGGATTAGCCAATCCTTTAAACACGCCTTCTCCTGTATGGCAAATAGCAGAAGTTTTACCATGCATCACTTGCTTTGCTTTTACCACTTTAGCACCCAATGCTTGTGCAATTGTTTGATGGCCTAAACATATTCCTAATATAGGAAAATCACCTTTCAATTTGTCAACAACATCTAATGAGATACCAGCCTGATCGGGTGTACATGGCCCAGGAGATAACACTATATGTTGAGGGTTCAACTGTGCAATTTGGCTTACGGTGATTTCATCATTACGCTTTACTAACACATCCTGATCTAAACGCTGAAAGTATTGCACTAGGTTATAGGTAAACGAATCGTAGTTATCGATCATTAACAACATCTGGTTAGTAACTCATTTGTATTTAGTAGCTAAAAAGCAATATGATAATTCGCCCGCATTCTAACTCAATCAAAAAGAACTTTCAGTTAATTGTCGATTGAAAACATCATGCAGATGCAAAATTAACTTTTCATTTTGTTCATATTATCCTTTTACCGATACTAACCTTGATAAAAACACACAATAAAACCTTATCCCGCATCATAACCTTTAACGATAAACCATTGATTATAAACCAATTTAAAATCTAAAACCTTATAATTAAATTGCTCATATCTAGATAAGCGACTTATTCCCTATCACCCCTTAATATTCACTCATCGCTACCGCTTAGCGATAACATTTTTTAACTTAACATTACTTACCACATCACATATTGGTAGTAATACAGACTAAATAATAAAGGAATAAATCATGAAATCATTTACTAAAATCGCAACAAAAACCGTTTTAGCAAGTACGCTTGCAGCAACTTTATTTAGTGTAAACGCAGCAGAGAATGACATTGAAACACACACTATTACTCCTGTAACAGCCTCAGTACAAGTAAAGGAAGTAACAACAGTTGAATATGATTTCACGAGTGACTTTAACGCTTCAATTGAAAACCAATTAAATCAAATTGATGCTGCAATCAACAAAAAGATTGATAGTTCAATTCAAAAAATAAACCAAACAATTGCAGAAAAATTAGCAAGCTTGTTTAATTAATATCGTTTTTAATCACCAAACAATAAGGAATGAGGGATGTTCAATTTTCGCAAAAATTTATTAAATAAAAGCCTACTTATAGGCTGCTCTTTGCTAACTTTAAGTGCCGCCGCCCAAACTTCTGTTTGGCAAGTTAAGAAAGGTGAAGATACAGTGTATATCGGCGGCACTTTACATATTTTACCTAGCAGCCAAATGCCACTGCCTGCTGAGTTTGAATTTGCTTATCAGCAAAGCGATACCGTTATTTTAGAAGCTAAAATGCCTGATCCAACGGATGCTCAAGCACAAATGAATATGATACAAACATTGTCATATAAAAATGATGAAACGCTCAGTGAAAAGCTGACGCCACAAGTAAAGAAGCAACTTGAAGCTAAACTGGCACAATTTGGTACTAGTTTGAATGAGCTTAATAGCTTTAGACCATTTATGGTCAGTGTTGTTTTAATGTCAATGGAGCTACAAAAGCAAAGTTTAATTGGTGAAGGTGTCGATGCGTATTTTGCAAAACGGGCTAGTGCTGATAATAAACCACAGCAGTATTTAGAAGATATTGCATTCCAGCTGCGGTTATTTAAAGAAATGGGTGAAAACAACGAGAATAAATTCATTCAATCTAACTTAGACCAACTCAATGATTACAGCACTTTATTTAATAGCATGATGAAAGCGTGGCGCAGCGGCGATACTGAGTTGCTCAATGAATTAGTGGTATTACCTTTACTCAAAGATGATCCTGATACATTCAAAAAGCTTTTAAAAGATCGCAATTACAATTGGTTACCTAAAGTAGAAGCCATGTTTGGTAATGAGCAACAAGAGCTCGTCCTTGTAGGTGCAGCGCACTTGGTTGGTGAGCATAACTTACTATCGCTATTAACAGAGCAAGGCTACACAATTACTCAGCTAGATATCGCAGGTCAACAATAATGAATAGAACAGATAAACAGGCAATTTCTATGCTCACTATTTTTGCAACTTTAATGCTGGCGAGCATAGTGCTACCTAGGGCGTGTTGACCTTTCGTGATTGATTTTGCAGCAGTATGTTTGGTATTTAGGCAAGGCAGCGCCTATGCAATGTGGTTGTTCCCCATAAATAGGCGGTAACGCAGTATAAATGCCAAGCATGCGCTGCCCAAGGGGTTCTTCCTAGGGGCGATTGACTCTTTGTTGCTCGGTTTTTACTTAGCCCGCTAGGTTACAAACCTCGCGCCGCGATTAAATCGCCCCTAGATTGAACAAATTTCAATCCACAAAGGTCAACATGCCCTAGCCAAGCAGCCACTGTGGACGCAACGACTGTTAATGCAAGTAGTGAAGTATTAACCACACTGCCCGCCGCCCAACAATGCCTGATTGGCAGTGATATTTTCTTACAGTGATGCAACCAACCAATACGCTGAAGCGCAACCACTTCAGCGTATTACTTATCGACTAAATGATCCGTTAACGCTGCTTTTTCATTTTGCGATAATGGGGTAGAACTTTTATTTATAAAATCATATCGCACCATGACTGTTTTCCCTACTGCACAGCATTTACCTTGCTGATATGCCTCTTGACGAATAACAAATGAGCTTGAACCAATATGTTCAACGGTTGATTTTACTTCAACCTCATGACCATAAAATAATTCCCCCAAAAAACTCACCTCTACTTTAGCTATGATCAATTTCCAATCATGTGGATTGAGATCTGGCGTAAAAAATCTAAAAATAGGTGCCCGCGTGGCTTCAAACCATACGGGGAGTACGGTATTGTTAATGTGTCCGAGCACATCTGTTTCACTAAAGCGCGGCATGATTTTTTCAATAAACATAATAATCCAATAATAATTATATAAAGGCAGCCCATGACGGACTTTATTCGCGTTTACGATAACGCCCTGAGCAAAGATTTTTGCAATAACTTTATTACTGAGTTTGAACAAAGCCCGCATCTTAAGCAAGGGATGACATCGGGCGGTATCGATTTAAATAAAAAAGACAGCCATGACTTACACCTCAGTAACCACCCTGAATACACAGAACAACTAAAACACATTCAACAAACAACGGCCGGTTACGTATTTAAATACCTTGAAGAACATATTTTTATGATGATAGGTGCATTTGGTTTAAAAGTGTATCATCCAAAAACTGGCGTACCCACTGACTTGACGCAAGCGAACTTTGAAGAGGTGGGAAAACCTCAGCTACCACTACTTGTCCAGCAAATTTTTCGCTTAGGTAATATCCAAGCACAAAAATATCAAATCAATAAAGGTGGCTACCCATATTGGCACAGCGAAGTGTACCCTCAGACTGGCCATAATGAGGCTTTGCATCGCGTACTGTTATTTATGTTTTATTTAAATGACGTGCAAGAAGGTGGTGAAACTGAGTTTTACTATCAAGAACGTAAAATATCACCAAAACAAGGTACCATGGTGATTGCCCCTGGTTACTTTACCCATACACATAGAGGGAATAAACCCATTTCAAATGATAAATATATTCTCACATCGTGGGTGTTGTTTAACCGCGCCGAGCAAATATATGGGCAACCACAATCGTAAGCGGTAAGCGGTAAGCGGTAAGCGGTAAGCGGTAAGCGGTAAGCGGTAAGCGGTAAGCGGTAAGCGGTAAGCGGTAAGCCAAAAATCTACTCAATTCAGATTTTATGTCAAGGCTTACCAAGCGCTCTGGTCGCTTAAAACTTACAGCTTATGACTTATAGCTCTAAAGTAATTGATCAAACAAATTAAACAACTTATCTAGCTCTTCGATGGTGTTGTAATGCATACAACCGATGCGCACAACACCACCGGAATCTAATACACCTAACTGCTTACATAAGCCTTGTGCATAGAAATTACCATCCCATACACAAATATGCTGCTTACCTAAAAATTCGGACACTTCACGTGGGGTAAGTCCTTCAAAGGTTAAAGCAAAAGTGGGAGTGCGCTCAGCTAAGCGATCTAAATCATCAATTCCAAACAGCTTAATATTAGGGTAATTAACTAAGCGGGTTAGGAAGTACTCACTTAATGCCATTTCGTGCTGTTTTGTTTTAGTAAATGCCACGGCCAATTTTTCACGGCGTGGGTGGCTGTCATCTAATTCACTTATTGCAGCAATGTAATCCACTGCAGCAATTAAACCTGCGAGTGCTTCAAAATTTTGCGTGCCCGTTTCCCAGCGACCTGGGATCACGTCTTTTGCTGGCTCTACTTTATAAGGCGTAAACCCTTCTAAGTGTTCGCGCTTACCGTAAACCATACCTAAGTGTGGGCCAAAAAACTTATAAGCTGAACAGGCTAAAAAATCACAATCTAAGGCTTGAACATCAATCAGTTCATGCGGCGCATAATGCACGGCATCTACATACACCAATGCACCTACAGCGTGTGCAAGCTCAACAATGCGCTTAATATCGTTAATAGAGCCGGTTGTATTTGATGCATAGGTCACAGCAACTAACTTAGTATTGTTGTTTAGTAAGCTTTCAAAATGCGCTAAATCTAAACTGCAATCAGCTTCGTTAATAAGGGCGGTATTAACTTTAACACCTTTATCTTCTGCTGCTTGCTGCCATGATGATACATTTGAGAAGTGATCTGCATTAGTAACAATGATCTCATCACTTGCTTGCCAGTCCCGTGAAATCGCGCGGCTAAAACTAAACGTTAGACTCGTCATATTTGCGCCAAATACGATTTGATCGCTCGATGGCGCATTGAGTAAATCAGCAGCCGCTTGACGAGCATTAGTCATTAGTTCAACGGTTTTATCGCTTGAGAAAAAAGCACCACCTAAATTAGAGTTGTAATAACCTAAATAAGCCGACATGGCGCTTAATACTGATTGCGGGACTTGCGAGCCACCTGGGCCATCTAAAAATATGGGCGACTTTCCTGCTACTTGCTGCATTAATGCTGGAAATTGACGTCGTAGTTTAGTTAAATTCATCGTTATTCCTTAAGCCGTCAACACAAAACAATCAAGGTAGCCTGCTTTACTCGCATCAATTTTATTCATTGGAGTCGCGTTGTGCCACACTTCACGGTCATTAATAAGCGCAAACATACCGTCTTTAATTTCCATTTTGAAACACGGCTCAGCTTGTTTGTTTTCATACACAAGTAGCTCGCCACCTTCTAAATTCTCATGTGAGACACCACAAATACACACATGGTCAAAACCATCTTGATGAATACCTTCGGGCGCTGGCGGTGTGTTGCTTTCAATTGCAAGCATGCGAAATTGATGAATTTCAATATCACGTTCTTCGCTTATACCTGTAATAGCACGAAACTCATTCACGATGCTTTTCATACCATTGCTTGCTAATAAGCTCGGCTCTAGATTTTCATAAGTGCGCTCTACATTACCTTGAAAAGTATTAATTGAATCATCTTGTACAAATGCTTTTGTAGCTTGTAATACTAGTTCATCATTTTGGACTTTAATCACTGAATAACGGCGTTTACGGAAAGCACCGTCGGCATACGGATTAGCCGGAAGATTAGCGAATGATGGCTTAACTGCCTCAATATGAGCTTGGTTTACAAAACGAAGTTGTAGGAGGTTTTGGTTGTTTAATGCTGTCATAAAGATCTCGCCTAAAAATAAGAGGATTAACCCATAGAATAATGCGAGGATTTTAATGCAAACTCAGTAGATAATTGATTTTATATCGACACAAAGAAAAAATAGTTAACATTAATATTGCTCTAAATAACTAAAAATCAAATTAAATAACCAAACAAATTAGACTCTCCTGAATTGGTAGCTGCAATAGTTAGATATAAGAAATAAAAAAGCCTGCAGTGCAGGCTTTTATCTAACGATTAAGTAATATTTAAACTGCTTGCTGAATGATCACTTGGTCTGCTTTTTTAGTATAAGCAGGCATGCGATGGAAATTTAAATAACGGTATGTATCTGCTGCTGTTGCATTGATTTTCGCTGCATATTCTTGATATTCATCAGCCGTTGGTAGCTTACCTAAAATAGCCGCTACTGCTGCAAGCTCAGCTGATGCCAAGAATACATTTGCGCCATTACCTAAACGATTTGGGAAGTTACGGGTAGAGGTAGAAACCACTGTGGCTTTATCTGCTACACGTGCTTGATTCCCCATACATAATGAACACCCAGGGGTTTCGATTCGTGCACCAACACGACCAAAAATACCGTAGTAGCCTTCCTCTGTGAGTTGGTCTTTATCCATCTTAGTTGGCGGAGCAACCCACAGCTGCGTGGGAATGCGACCTTCAAAGCCATCGAGTAGTTTACCCGCTGCACGAAAGTGACCAATATTAGTCATACATGAACCAATAAATACTTCGTCGATTTTCTCACCCGTAACATCTGATAATAAACGTGCATCATCAGGATCATTTGGCGCACAAAGTATGGGTTCTTTAATGTCAGTTAAATCAATTTCAAGTACGTGTTTATACTCTGCGTCTGCGTCAGCTTCCATTAGTTCAGGGTTTGCTAACCAGTCTTGCATTGCTGTAATTCGACGCTCAATAGTACGCACATCACCGTAGCCTTCAGAGATCATCCACTTAAGCATTACAATGTTAGATTCAAGATATTCAGCGATAGACTCTTTAGAAAGTTTAACCGCACAACCCGCAGCTGAACGCTCTGCCGACGCATCAGATAATTCAAACGCTTGCTCAACAGTTAAGTGCTCAACGCCTTCAATTTCTAGTACGCGACCAGAAAACTCGTTGATCTTACCTTTTTTCTCAACGGTTAATAGGCCTTCTTTAATACCGTAGTAAGGGATTGCATGTACAAGGTCACGTAACGTGATACCTGGTTGTATTTCACCTTTAAAACGAACCAAAATAGACTCTGGCATATCAAGTGGCATTACACCGGTTGCAGCTGCAAATGCAACGGCTCCTGAACCTGCGGGGAATGAAATGCCTAATGGGAAACGTGTATGTGAATCTCCGCCCGTGCCTACGGTATCTGGTAATAGCATACGGTTTAACCATGAGTGAATTACACCATCACCAGGGCGAAGAGAAACGCCTCCACGGTTCATGATAAAATCAGGGAGCGTGTGATGTGTGTTTACATCAATAGGTTTAGGGTAAGCCGATGTATGGCAGAAAGACTGCATTGTTAAATCTGCTGAGAAACCTAAACAGGCTAAATCTTTAAGTTCATCACGCGTCATTGGGCCTGTTGTATCTTGCGAACCCACAGTGGTCATTTTAGGCTCACAGTATTGACCTGGGCGAATACCTACAACGTTGCATGCTTTACCAACCATTTTTTGAGCCAATGTAAAGCCTTTGTCAGATGCTTCCGTAACCGCAGGTACTTTAAACACATCTGTTGCATCTAAACCAAGTGATGCACGCGCTTTATCAGTTAAACCGCGACCAATAATCAGCGGAATACGACCACCTGCACGCACTTCATCTAAAATCACCTCAGATTTAAGTTCAAAAGTAGAGATAAATTCATCAGTACCGTGGCGCTTAACAACACCTTCGTATGGATAGATGTCGATTTGCTCGCCCATATTGAGTTCATCAACATTTAACTCGATTGGTAATGCGCCTGAGTCTTCCATTGTGTTGAAAAAGATTGGCGCAATTTTATTACCTAAACATACACCACCAACACGCTTGTTAGGTACAAACGGAATATCATTGCCCATAAACCAAAGCACAGAGTTAGTCGCAGATTTACGTGAAGAGCCCGTACCTACAACATCACCTACATATGCAAGTGGCAAACCTTTTGCTTTTAATTCTTCAAGTTGTGTAATGGGGCCAACTTCGCCGCCTTTATCGGGTGTGATCCCATCACGTTCAATTTTTAACATTGCTAAAGCATGCAATGGGATATCAGGACGAGACCATGCATCTGGTGCTGGCGACAAATCATCAGTATTTGTTTCACCCGTTACTTTAAATACAGTCACTGAAATTTTTTCAGCAACCGCGGGCTTAGCCATAAACCACTGTGCATTTGCCCAAGATTCGATGATTTGCTTAGCAAAAACATTACCCGCTTTTGATTTTTCTTCAACATCATAGAATGCATCAAACATTAATAATGTGTTTGCAAGGCCCTTAGCTACAACTGGCGCTAATGTTTCGTCATCAAGTAGGTCAATCATTGGCGCAATATTATAGCCACCTAGCATGGTGCCTAATAATTCAGCTGCTTTTTCTTTTGATATGAGTGGTGAAATGGCTTCCTCTTTAGCAACCGCCGCTAAAAAACCAGCCTTAATGTAAGCAGCATCATCCACTCCAGGTGGCACACGATTTACTAATAAATTTAGAATAAACTCTTCCTCACCTGCAGGTGGAGTTTTTACTAATTCGATAAGATCAGCCGTTTGCTGAGCATCCAATGGCGCTGGTACGATACCTAACGCAGCACGCTCTTCGACGTGTGTACGATAATCTTGTAGCACAATATTTGCCCTCTTGGTGACGTTAAAGTAGTCAGCAGTGCGCGCTTTCACGAAACTTACCAAATACTTATAGAATTTTGACAATTAATTATAGAGCTTTTAAGTATAGATTAAAGCCCATACAGTAAAGCTAACCGCAATACCCACTATAAATAAAATGAATACAACTTAAAGAAGTCACTATTCACATGAATACCAATTGCGAATCATTATTATCAGACATAAAAAAACCCAGCACTTGGCTGGGTTTTTAAATACTATAACTATTAACGTTTAACTTTTACACGCTCAACAGTTGATACATGTGCTTCAACACGACGGTTTTCTGCGTGTGCAGCTCGTGTGTTAGCTGTATTTTTAAGACGCTCTTCACCGAAACCAACAGTAGTGATACGGTCTCTTGAGATGCCATCTTTAACTAACTCATCAGCAACATCATCTGCGCGCTTCTTAGAAAGTTTTTTGTTGTAGCTTGCGTCACCCACAGCTGAAGCATGACCTTCAAGTAATACTGTTGTATCTGTATGCTCTTTTAAGAACTTTGATACTGAAGCAATATCATCGAAGTACTGTTGCTTAACCATTGCAGAATCATGCGGGAAAGTAACTAATAAGCTAGTTGTTACTTTAGTATCTTTATACAAAGTACAACCGTTAGCATCAACTGCATCAGCCATTGGTGTATTAGGGCAGTTATCATTTGCATCAGCAATATTATCGTTGTCGCTATCAGTAGGCTCTACAGCAACAGGTACTACAGCAGCAGTCACTGGCGCAGGTTTAACTGGCGCAGCTGACGAAGTTTGATTACCAAATAAGTAGCTTAAACCTAATTTACCAGCAACATCTGTGTAACCACGGTCAAGGCCTTGGTAGATAGACGTTTCAGCATTAAATGCAAAGTTATCTGTAAAGTAATGTTGGTAACCAGCACCTACGTTTGCAAAAGTAAGTTTTTCCATAACATCGATCTGTTTAAGACCGAAGATGCCATAAAATGGACCGCCGTCGATGTGGTAAAGACCATCGATACCTAAGCGATCGCCGCCCATACTTGTTTTTGTCATAGCAGGATTTGCATTTGAGATATCAAAATCCATATCAGCGTACTCAAGACGTGCACTCCAGTAATCGTTAAAACGATAACCTAGTTCAGCACCCCAGCCTGTTGAATCATCAACGTTAGTACCAGCGCTGCCACGTACATTTTCCCATGAAGCATCGTAATAATCGCCAAATGCGCCAATAAAGAAACCTTCTTTCTCAGCAGCGAAACTTGAAGCGCTAGTTGCAGCTAGTGCTAATGCAATTGTAAGTGATTTTAATTTCATTGTTTTCTTCCCATTTTAACAATTAAAACTGTAGCTAAGTAGTCCTAGCTCATTAAGTGTGCCCAGAGTACCGAATCTTTTGTTAATCATTACTTAACGAAAACACTTAAATTGTATTTTTTTACAAAATAAAGTATTTATTAAAAATAAAGCGCCCTACATTATAGTTCAGATAAAAAACTTTACCTAACCTACTTAAATCTCGTACTGGATTAGTTAGTTAATAGATGACAACCATTTACAGTTGAATAACATCTTAAGGAACAAGGCCTTTTTTCACTAATCCTAGTGGTGTGCATTATATTGGTTAATTTTAAATCAACAAGTAGAAAACGCATTTATTTCATATAATAAGTAAGAAATAATCATGAAAAATTCCTTTTATCATGATAAATGCTGTAGCTTGATTATTACCTTTAATAATTAACCCATTATAGGTCCGAAATACATCTATAAATTCATCAATTTAGGTACCACAAAAGGTTTTATATTGCGCACCGCCATCGGCAGGTGGTTGTAGCCATTGTGCGTTCTCTATCATTAACTTATACGGATTTTGCAGTGCAACTAAATATGCAGCCAATACCTCACTTGAACCTTTATTCTCAAATTCTTCAATAATAGCTTCAACAATATGGTTACGTGGGATCATCATTGGGTTTGCCGCTCGCATTATCGCAAAACTATGTTGGTCGGTGCGTTTTAGCCACTTTAGTGACCACGCTTTTAGTGGCTGAGATATTACCTGCTCACCCTGCAGTGACTTGGTAAGCTCATCAAAGGTATTGGTATAATCTAATTTGTGGTCTTTTAATATCGCCAATAACTCAGCAACTAACTGCGCATCATCTGTATGGTGACCTGCAAAACCGAGTTTTTGAGCCCACATTTGCGTAAACGCTTGGTTAAACTGCTCAGCAAAACCATTTATTAATGGGCTAAGTAATTCGACGGCTTGTTCATCATCTTCGTGTATGAGTGGCAGTAAGCTCTCAGCCAAACGCGCACAATTCCAGTTAGCTATGTTAGGCTGACTGCCAAATGCGTACCGCGCTTGTCGATCAATTGAGCTAAACACAGTATCAAAATCAAATTGATTCATCATCGCACATGGGCCGTAATCAATCGTCTCACCACTTATTAGTGTATTATCTGTATTCATCACGCCATGAATAAAACCAACCCGCATCCAACTTACGACCAAAGTGATTTGCTTTTCAATAACAGCTTTTAAAAATGCTAAGTAACGATCTGACCCTGTGGATTGAATTTCAGGGTAATGGCGCGCAATTGCACTATCAGCTAATGCCTGTAGCGCTGACACGTCCCCTTGAGTTGCTAAATACTGAAAAGACCCCACTCTAATATGGCTACTTGCAACACGCGTTACTATCGCACCTTGCTGTGGTGGTTGCCTATAAACCGTTTCTCCACTGGCAACCACGGCTAAACAGCGTGTAGTCGGAACACTTAAGCCATGCATTGCTTCACTCATAATGTATTCACGTATCGCAGGGCCAATAGCACAGCGCCCATCACCACCACGAGAGAATGGCGTAGCACCGGACCCTTTTAACTGAATATCCCACAGCTGTTGATGTTGATCAGATACGGCACCCAATAAATGCGCGCGGCCGTCTCCTAAGCGTGGTGAAAAATGCCCAAATTGATGCCCTGAATACCCCAACGCAACGGCCGCAACAGTGCTGTTACTGGTATTTCCGCTAAAGATGGATGCGCGCTCTGACGGACTCACTTGAATATCGAGCTGTTTAGCTACCGCCTCATTCCAAAGTAATAAAGTTGGTGCAACAACAGGGCTAGGTAAATCAGGGACTGCAAAATCTTCTGCAATATGAGTATAGCGACTAACAAGTTTCATTGGATTCCTTAGGCTTCGGTTGTTTGTATGCCAACGCGGTTATCACCCACGCTGTATGCCACTAATAAACTCAGCACTTGGAGGCTTAAGCCACTTTGCTGCTGTAATTCATTAAAAAAGTGTTGTGCGCTATTTAGTGATTTTTTAGTTTGCAAACCACCATCAATAATTTTATGCCCACGAAGATAAGCCTCAACATCACGCGACAACAAAAAGGTATCTTTGCCTAATGCGCGCAGTGTGTACGGGCCTGTGTTACCCCCTAAACGTGCACCGTGCTTTTTAAAATACGCCCACAAACCAATTATATCGTCACTTGGCCAATCAGCCACAAACTGACTAAAACTGCCATGCTGCTGAGCAACGTCGTGAATCATATATGCATTTTCTGGAATAGTTTGTACTTTTTTAAAGTTGCGAATAATACGTTCGTCAGTTGCTTTTTGCTCTAGCATATCAGGTGGCATCATCAGTAATTTTTCTATATTAAAGTCCCAAAAAACCTCTCTAAAGCCTGTCCATTTACTATTAATAACCGACCAATAAAAGCCGCTTTGAAATACCTTACGGGTAAATTCTTCAAGCCATGCATCATCAGGCAAGCATTTTAGTTGCTTATTAGAAAGCGGCGCGTAAAGCAATTGCTCAAGCATCGCTTCACTGCCTTTACGCTGCGCTGCTCGCTGATAAATTTCCTGAAATTTTTCCATTACTGAATACCCTTAAACCGACTTTGTTTGCTAGTGTACGAAAAAAAACATTAATACGTAACCACCCTCTCGAAGCGATCGTTCAAAAGCCAACT
This sequence comes from Pseudoalteromonas sp. NEC-BIFX-2020_015, assembly GCF_012952265.1. NCBI lineage: Bacteria > Pseudomonadati > Pseudomonadota > Gammaproteobacteria > Alteromonadales > Pseudoalteromonadaceae > Pseudoalteromonas > Pseudoalteromonas sp. NEC-BIFX-2020_015. The sequence continues at coordinate 42,406 of NZ_JABCJL010000027.1, read as the reverse complement.
TGACACCTAGACGGCTAAAATGCTTTAATCACTGCCATTACCCCTATTTAAGGTGTAAGTTTTTTATTTAATGAAACTTACACTGTGGGCTAGAAGAGGTGCGTTATTCAGGTAACGTATGTGAGGAGCACACACTCCAATGATCATACGTGAGGGGAATTAACGCCGAGAAGTAACACTTTTTGTGAAGGGTTACTTCGGGCGACTGGGTTGAATCCCAGCGACTGTCACCAATAACAGCGCTGCTGTTAAATTTTTTGGTGGAGAGCTTCTGGTCTTAGCATGATAAGGCCATTGCGCCCTATTATATTAAGTCCATTCGCTCTTCGGATTATATTAGTTCGAATGACTACGATGCGGCGCACTTTCACGTACCCCACAGCATACTCATCGAACACTCTATAAGTTCGTTGTAGATGAAAAACAATTTTGATTTAAACAACTATCCTTTATGGACAGCACTTGTAACGCCTTTTACTGACGCTGGCGAAGTCGACTATGCGATTCTTGATCAATTAGTTGCGCAACAGCAAGCAGCAAATAACGGCATTTTACTGCTTGGCAGCACAGGCGAAGGCCTTGCCTTAACGCTTAAAGAGCAACAAGCCATTGTTGAACATGTATGCCAATTAAATCCGACCGTACCGCTTATGGTTGCTGTTGGCGGTATGAACCTCAAACAACAAATTGCTTGGGTTGAATACTGCAATAAACTGCCTATTCACGGCTACTTACTTGGCTCTCCTCTTTACGCAAAGCCAGGCGTGATTGGTCAAACCCACTGGTTTGAAAACCTACTCGATGCCTGTGTTCATCCATGCATGCTTTATAACGTCCCAGGGCGCAGCGCTGTTGATATTCCACCTGCCGTAATTAGCAATTTAAAAAATCATAAAAATTTATGGGCGCTAAAAGAAGCCAGTGGCGACATCGCCAAGTTTGAAGGTTTTAGAAATGCCGCACCACAGTTAGCTATTTTTAGTGGTGATGACGCACTTATGCCTTACTTTGCCCAAGCGGGTGCAAAAGGTTTAGTGTCTGTTGCAGCCAATGCGTGGCCGACACAAACCCATGAATTTGTAAAACGTAGCCTTAGCGGCCAACACCCCAATTTATTTGCCGATTGGTCACAAGCGATTCAAAGCTTGTTCGCCGTGGCAAATCCTATTCCCGTTAAAGTATTGATGCATTTGCAAGGGCGTATTACTAGCCCGTATTTGCGCCCACCTTTAACGCACCTTGAGTTAACGCAAACTGATTGTATCAGTAATGCAAATAACACCATTTTATCTTGGCATTAAATACAGGTTTTTATAATGAGCTGGTTAGAACTATTAAATAATTTAGAATCGGGCGCCGTACGCGCAGCAACACAAGACGATAACGGCCAATGGCATGCAAACGTTGAAGTAAAAAAAGGTATTTTAGAAGCGTTTAAAAACGGCACTAATACTGAATTCGCTGGTGGTTTTGTAGATAAACATAACCTAGCACCACAAGAATTCACTGCTGAAAATGGTGTGCGTATGGTACCAGGTGGCTCAAGTGTTCGCCGCGGTGCACATGTTGCTAAAGGCACGATTATCATGCCACCAGCGTATGTAAACATTGGTGCATTTATTGACGAAGGCACTATGGTTGATAGCCACGCCTTGGTTGGTTCGTGTGCGCAAGTAGGTAAAAATGTACATTTAAGCGCTGCAGTACAATTAGGCGGCGTACTTGAGCCAATTGGCGCAAGCCCGGTAGTCATTGAAGACGACGCATTTATTGGCGCAGGTTGTGTGATTGTTGAAGGCGTAGTCGTTAAAAAAGGCGCAGTACTTGCCCCTGGCGTACGTTTATCAGCCACTATCCCTGTATATGACTGCGTAAATGAGCGTCAGCTTGATAAAGGCGAACCTATTCCAGAATACGCGATTGTTATACCAGGTTCTCGTCCGGCATCAAACGCATGGGCACGCGAGCAAGGTTTAAGCATGTCATGCGCGTTAATCGTAAAATACCGCGACGAACAAAGCGATGCGTCATTACTTCTTGAAGAGGTTTTACGTTAATGACCTTTTTGAGCACGCCAGTTAAAACCGCCATTGATGAGTTATCAAGCCAGCTTGATACGCCATTTTTTGTGTATGACCTTGATACCCTAAACGCACACTTAGCGCGTTTAGTAACGCAAACACAGGTAAAGCTTTGGTATGCCGTTAAAGCTAATCCCCTATCTAAAGTGATTCAAAGCTTAGATAGCGCAGGCTTTAACTTTGATGTTGCAAGCAAGGGCGAACTTGAGCAAGTACTTGCTCAAGGTATTAACAGCGAGCGCGTGCTCAACACCGGGCCTGCAAAGAGCCCGAAACAAATTAAACACTTTATTGAGCGCGGAGTACGCATATTTGTTGCCGAAAGCCTCAATCAAGTACGCTGGCTCAATGAGCAAGCAAGCTTACTAAACTGTCAGCTGCAAGTATTGCTGCGCGTACAATTACGCTGGCCCGAAGGCGAAAAAAACCCACTAGGTGGCGATAGCTTAACGCCGTTTGGGCTCGGTTGTGATGAATGGCAGGCGCTAAATACTCGCGACTACCCTGCGCTAAACTTTGACGGCCTGCATATTTTTCAGTGGGGCAATATGCTCAGCAGTGACAAACTCGCAGAGCTCTGGTCACAAATGATTGCGCCGCTAACGCAACTTGCCGACGACTTAGGCATTAATTTAAAAGTACTCGATTTAGGCGGTGGTTTAGGTATTCCATACACGTTAGATGCGCCCACTCTAAGCTGGGATGCACTGATTGATGCACTTGCAAAAATTAAACGCGATGCTGGCGTAGATGAATTATGGATGGAACTTGGTCGTTATGCCGTAGGTGAGTGTGGTCATTACGCAACGCCTGTCGTTGAAAGTAAATTAAACTATGGCCAACAACAAGTGATTTTAAGCGGTGGAATAAACCACTTATTACGCCCAGCGGTAACCAGCCAAGACTTCCCTGTGCGACTATTGCGTGAGTCAAACGCAACAACGCAAGCAATGAGTTTATATGGCCCACTGTGCACTGCGCTTGATTGCTTAGGCGAACACCATTTACCTAAGGATTTAAATGAACATGACTGGCTTATATTTAGTCAATGTGGTGCCTACGGATTTACCGAAAGCATGCCGTACTTTTTATGCCATGAATTAGCTGCCGAATACACGTTACAAAATGGCCAATTAACCTGTGTACGCCAAGCTGAAGATGCTAGCTACTACCTGAGGTAATTAATATGAGTACCACAACACCCATTAGCCAAGAAAACATTGTAGTCGGTGAAGTCGCCAATGGTTTACCGCTCACGATTCCAGTGTATCGAATTAAAGGCGATGGCAGCGGCCCTAGCGTTTACGTGCAAGCAAATATGCATGGCGCAGAAGTGCAAGGTAATGCCGTTATCTTCCAATTACTTGAGCAGCTTAAGTGCCTTAAACTCAAAGGCGATATCACTTTAGTCCCTTACGCGAATCCTATTGGTTGCAATCAAAAATCAGGGGAATTTACCCTCGGTCGCTTTGATCCAATAACGGGCACCAACTGGAACCGTATGTATCACTGCAACAGTAGCTTAGCGGTGCAATTTGCCGAGCAATATGCAGATGCAGATGATCACACTTTAAAAAGCGCATTTAAAGCCGCGCTGATCGATGAAGTCGATCAGCAATTAACGGGCCCCGCGTACCGCCTAACCACAGGTAAACGCATTGCTCTTAATTTGCAAAAGCTCGCCCACCAAGCGGATATTGTTTTGGATTTACACACGGGGCCAATCTCTAGCCAGCATTTATATTGCCCTGATTATGCGAAAGCCAGCGCCAGCTACTTTAATATTCCCCATGTGTTATTTATCCCAAATGACTTTGATGGTGCAATGGACGAAGCCAGTTTTTGCCCATGGTGGCAATTAACAGACGCACTTGCCAAACAAGGTCGTGAGTTTGCCGTGCAGGTTGAAGCGTTTACCGTGGAGCTTGGTAGCCAAGAAAAAATTGATTTGAGTGCAGCATTTGATGATGCCTATAGTATTTTAAGCTATCTAAATCATAAACAAGTATTACTTGATGCACCTCACCTGCCAAAAGCGATAACTCGCTATGGCTGCAATTTAAATGACTACCTTGCCTATTACGCACCAATGGGCGGCATGGTCGAATATATTGCGCCATTGGGGGGTCACATCAAAGCGGGTGAGCCAATTGCAAAAGTACTGCGCATGGAGCGTTATTTAAGTGAGCAGCCTTTGCAAACACTCACACTTGATTGTGATGCCATCGCAATTTTGCACTTTGCATCAGCGAGTGTAAACCAAGGCACTGAACTGTATAAATTTTTTACTAACGTATTTGAGCTTTAACTTTTGTGTAAAGCTCACTCCCATCTCATTGCGTGAGAGCAATATCACCTTAGGGTAATATTGCATTGAACAAGCGGCTACGGCCGCTTTTTCTCTTTTTGCATAGTATAAAATCAATTCAAATAGCTAAGTTCAGTAAAAGTTCACCATCATTAAGTTAAAAACACGGTATACTTTTAACAACACACGGTTTTTCTCAAAGGAATAATAATGACTTGGCGCTACGGGATTCTATTTACTACATTGTTGTCCAGCACTGCAATTGCACAACAAGCACAAATCGAAAAAAAGAACGAACAAAGCAGCAATATTGAACTCGTAAAGCAATGTATTTTAAATGAAGCTATTGCTGGTGATGGCAACCAAACGCTAGACCAACTTCGTAAAAAGTGTTCAGCACTTGATGAAAGCAAACAAATTACAGCACTTGATAAACGTCAAGCCCGTGAAAAAGTAAGCCAGAAAAACCGCAATGTCATAACTCCGCACAAACGTAATTACATATTGCCTTTGTCATATGTATCAAACCCAAATGTGCGCCCGTTTGATGGCTTAAATGAATTAACTCAAGACAGTGATGGCGAACCGCTTGATAACCTTGAGGCAAAGTATCAGCTATCAATCAAAGTTCCTTTATATAACGACTTTGATGATGAAGATCAGGCTGTATATTTTGGCTTTACATTACAATCATTTTGGCAGCTTTATAACAAAGAAATCTCATCTCCATTTCGCGAAACAAATTACGAACCGGAGATTTTTTGGGTAAACTTTCTCGATCCTGAACATGTGCTTTGGGGTGATGAAATGGCAATTTCAATTGGCGCAGTACATCAATCAAATGGCCGAAGCCAACCCAACTCGCGATCATGGAACCGCATTTATGCTGATTTCATCTGGGAAAATGAAGGATTTGTTTTTAGCTTTAAACCTTGGTATCGCATTTCAGAAGAAAGAAAAGAAGACCCTATGGTAGCAAAAGGCGATGACAACCCTGATATCCACAAATATATGGGGTACTTTGAATTTTCAGGTGCATATCGCTGGAACGAACACGAATTTAGTTTTATGACCCGCAATAATTTAAATTCAGATAATCGTGGCGCCATACAATTAGATTGGTCTTTTCCTTTATGGGGTAGGCTACGCGGCTACGGGCAATACTTTAACGGCTACGGTGAAAGTTTAATTGACTACAACGCAGATATAGAGCGCATCGGCATCGGTATACTCTTGACTGATCTTCTATAAGCACTATTTAAAAAGCCAAGTATTCACTTGGCTTTTTATTTAGCATATAACAGCGCTATTTTTTAATAATAAATTGCCCTTCAAATTCAGCGACCAGCACATCGCCATCGTATATTTCAACAGGCACTAAATAACTGGCTTTACCTTCACTTTCAAGCTCGGCTAGCTTTCCTTTACAGCCACTTAAATCAACACTCCCACGAGGCTCATTATTCAACGGCTTTAAATATTTAATATTAGCATCGGCCAACACTATATTGCCTTCAAGCTGCGCTTCTTTAAGCGCTAAGTAAGTCGCTCCCCACCCAGTTAATGTCGCTAAGCTATAAATAGATCCTGCAAACATCGTATTGTGCAGGTTTAAATTAGCATCCAAGTCTGCACTGGTCGTGAATTGCCAATCGGTGTAGCTCTCCACTTTAATACCCATTGCATCACTGATCGGGATCGACTCACGCCATGTATTTTGCAATACTTGAGTCCAATTTGGATGACGAAACCAGCCTGGCTCAGACGGCTTTTGCTTTATCATTTTCCAATGCTGTACATCGTCATAGGCTAAATGGGCTTTTTCTTTTAATTCGTAGCCGTGGCGCTTATAAAAATCCAATGCGCGTTCACGCGCATACAACACAAGCTCACCTGCATCTTGTGTCCATGCTAATTTTTCAAGTTCATGTAATAAGCGACTGCCAATATGCTGATTTCGATTACCTTCGGCCACGGCCATATAACGGACTTGTGCTTGTTGGTGATTATTAAAATGAAGCCGTGCAACACCTAACACTTCACCTGCTTTATTCTTTATAAAACGATGTTCAGCATCTTGCTCTAAATCATCTTGCTCAGAGCCACGCGGTTCATTCCAAGGCGCGCGCAGTACCTGCCAACGTAATTGATAATAAGCTTGCCAATCTTCGCTACTTTGTGGTGTTGTCACCTGAAACATAATCACTCCTGTTGCAATCAAGGCCGCCATAAACAACTCATTAAATTAAAACATCTACACACGCGAGCGGTTTATTTAATAAGAATGCGGTCTGTTATTATTTGCAAACTACCATACTCGATTTGATAAACACTTGGAATACGACTTTGGTTAGCCAAGAGAAATAACTATTGTTACCTGTAAAACCTAGCAGACAAGCTGGCACTTTACCTTGACTCATCTATTCTCATGTAATGGAATATTTATTAAAAGCAAACGGGACAGTAAAACAGTGTTTTGTTGAAGACTGTCACCGTATAGGGCAATTACTATATTGGCAAAAGTGCGGCGCTGATTGCATTCAAGTGCGTGAGTATAAACAACTTCGTTGGTTACTCATCAACGACACACTTCAATCAGTGGTAACAACGGACGATCCCAGTCAGCTACACTTTCCTCACTTACAACACTTGGCAAAGTTATGGCAGTCAATTCCAGTTCCACAAAGCATATTGGAGCTTGGCCTAGGCGGTGGTGCTATACATAACTATCTACGACTCACCTACCCTAATTGCAATCTAATATCGATAGAAAAAAACCCGGACATAATTCATTGCTACACACATTTTTTTGATAAAAAAAGTGACTCAAATTTACGATGTTTAGATGCTGAAATAGAGCTTGAAAGAGAGCAGGTATATGACTGGATTATACTTGATTTATTTAGCAAACTCGATGTTCCACTATTTTTATACAAGCAGCAGTTTTATCGAAAAATCTATAAAAAACTATCAAAAAATGGCTGCCTGTTTATTAACTTCCTTTCCCAACATGACTCTCAATTAAAACAACTCGAATCGATATTACTTAGTACATTTTCAATACAACCCACCATAAAGCACATCTCTGGTTATGCAAACCATATTGTACTGTTGAAAAAATAACGGTCTATTTACTCTACTTTGATTTTTGCGCCCAAAAATGTTGCGCGATACTATTTAGAGCAGTTGAATGCGTTTGTAAAGCTGCGCATTTAGCAATATTTTGCTCAGAAGATTGTAAACCGCTATCACTATAATCCTTAATTTTTGTAACATTTTCAGTTATCTCTTCCGCAACTTTCACTTGCTGCTCAACTGAAGTCGCAACCTGAATATTAAGATCCAGAATATGATTCATCTCCGTGCTCATATACTCAATTGATGTTTTAGCTTGGGTCGTTGAATCCACACTACTCGATACGCGTTGCTGTGCTTTTTCCATTGCGGCAACAGCGGATTTTGTACCTTGATTTATCTTCTCTATTGTCTTCACAATTTCTTCTGTGGACTGATGGGTTCTATTAGCCAAAGTACGAACCTCATCTGCAACAACAGCAAAACCACGACCTTGCTCACCTGCTCTTGCAGCCTCAATTGCTGCATTTAAGGCTAATAAGTTAGTTTGTTCTGCAACCGAACGTATAACAGCAACTACATCATTAATAGCTGCACCATCTTTTTCTAATTGCTCTACAACGCTTGCTGCATTGTTAACATCATTACTTAGCTCGTTCATATTATTAACTGCTTCTTCAACCTGTAATAAACCTTGTTGAGCATACTCATGTGTCGATTTTGCTGCGCTTGATGTTGCATGTGCATTACTCGATACTTCATTAAAACTTGCAGACATTTGAGTAATTGCCGATGCCATGGAGTCTGTTTGCTGATATTGCATAGACACACGAGAATGATTTTGTGACAACTCATGCTCTAAACTATTTAATGCATCGCCCATATTCACTGATGCATCATTTATACGCCCTACAATCGCTCCAGCTTCTTTACTTAACACCTCCAGCGCCAGTAACACCTTGTTCGCTGCATTATTATTTCCCGTATAAATATAGGTAGCTAATGGATCATCTACTATCGATTGTGCTTTTTCGATTACTTTATGCCATTGCTTTGATTGCCATAATAAACTGGTCAATAATAAACACATAGGGATAAGCGGTAACCCTAGTGCACTACCTAAAGAGGCTTGAGTGAAATTAAAAATCAAAAAGGCTGTTAATAAATAACAAAATAAAACCCCACACACCATAAACATTGTCGCAGAAGCCTTCTCCCACCAAGGGATTCTAAATTCCCCTCCGCTTTGTAATTTTTTGTATAAATTTTCAGCTCTATTTTTAACGGAGTCTTTTGGCCTCACCCTAATCGACTGATATTCAATTTGACCTGTCGCTGTCTTTAAAGGGCTTGCATAAGCGTCGACCCAATAATGGTCACCATTTTTACAGCGATTTTTAACTATTCCCATCCACGATTTACCTGATTGCACACATTGCCAAAGGTCAGCAAACGCAGCAGGAGGCATATCTGGGTGACGAACAATATTATGATACTGACCTATTAAATCAGCTTCATCAAATCCAGAAATGGCTATAAAATCTTTATTTATATACTTTATTTTACTATCGGGAGATGTAATCGAGAGAATATTAACAGAGGAAGGTAACTCGATGTTCTTTTGGGTTACGGGTTCATTTTTACGCATTATTGATTCACTACCTTTGTAAACACCAATATTATTGAAGCGAGGCCCTACTCAAGCTTGCTTGCCACTTTTTAGGCTCTACGGACTTTTTATTATTGTAGTAGGGAATCAGCTAATGGGTATAAATAAGCAAAAATATATACCCAAGTCCCCAAAATATCAGTTTATGTAGGAATTAAAAGCGATGTAGGCAGGCATTGATTGTAAAGGATGGTTATTCCCTTGTTAAAATAAATAACGCAATATAAATCGTTTTAAATCAACTTTTGGCATATTGAAGTGAGTTGGATAGAGTAGCTATATAGTGAGCAAAAAAGTCACTGGCCCGTCGTTACATAAACTCACCTGCATATCAGCAGCAAAGCGCCCTGTTGCAACGCTCAGCCCCGCAGCTTTTGCTTGGTCTACAAAATATTCGTATAGCTCATTTGCCTGAGCAGGTGTAGCCGCAGACGAAAAGCTCGGCCGCATACCTTTTTTTGTATCTGCAGCAAGTGTAAATTGCGAAACAACGAGTAATTCGCCTTTTATATCTTTCAAACTGAGATTCATTTTATCGTTTTCATCACTGAATATACGATAGTTACTCACTTTATGAAGTAGTTTATTTGTGGTGTCTTTATCGTCATGTTTTTCAACACCTAATAACAGTACTATTCCTTGTTTTATTTGACCTACAAGCTGATCATCTACCTCTACCTTTGCGTGTTTTACTCGCTGGATTAATCCTTGCATTTATTCCTCGTTAATTTGATATACATAAGATCGGCTGCTCGCCTTGCTGCCGCTAAATATACCTGATTATCAACACCGTGCCCAACACCATCTAAAATCAATAGTTGTGAGTTCAGGCTACTTGCAAGTCGTTGAGCAACACTAAAGCGACACACTAAATCTTGGCGTCCATGAATAAACCAAATAGGTAAATGAGATAAACAGTCGCCATGCTGCGCTATATAATTATCATCTATAAAGCAGTGATTAATAAAGTAGTGCACCATTAAACGCGCCATATTTAAACCATGCTGCGGGCAACTAAGCGTCCATTGTAGCGACTGCTTCCCTTGACTTAAAACAGCCTCCCACTGGCACCATAACTTAGCAAATCGACTGGCACTTATTTGATTCTCACTAGCCAATTGCTGTTCGTAGAACGCTAAAATACTCATTGCATCAGGTAAATCATGAGAAAACTTAGCGTATAGCTCAGGGTAAAACTGCGCACCGGCACCTTGCGAGCTGTATAACCACTCTAAATCAGCATGTGCAGCTAAAAATGTACCACGTAAAATCAACCCAGAAACATGCTCTGTATGCTTAATTGCATAAAGTAAACATACGGTTGCCCCCCACGAAGCGCCAGATAGCAACCATTTAGTAATGCCTAGGTAAGCCCTCAAATAATCGAGATCTTTGATTAAGTCAGCCGTTTCATTCGCGATAAGGTGATGAGGAGTTGATAAACCGCAGCCTCGTTGGCTATATAAAATAATGCGGTACCGGGTTGGGTCAAAAAAGCGGCAGTTGTCAGCATGTAAACCCACACCGGGCCCGCCATGACAAATCACAACGGGTAAACCATTGGGGTTACCGTATTCTTGCACATGTATCTGGTGTCCATCCCCCACACTCAAATGAAAATCGTGGTAGGGGGTTATGTTCGGATATAACGGCATATTGCTGGCTCCTAACAAAACACATTGCTATTTAACGGATGTTTTCCTCCTCATCAAGAATGATCTCAGGCGTATCTTCGATATCTTTTGGGCTTATGCACACGGTAAACTCAGCACCGAGCAACACCACAACCCACGACAAATACACCCAAACAAATAAGATGGGGATTGTAGCCACCGCACCATAAATAACTTCGTACGAAGGAAAGTGACTAATATAAAGTGCAAAACCTTTTTTAGTTAGCTCAAAAAGTAACGCCGCAAAAAAAGCACCCGGTATCGCAGCTCTAAACGATACTCGCGTATTAGGCACTAAAGTATAGAGCATAATAAAGCCAGCCATAGAAATTAAATAAGGCAGTAGTTTAAGTAAAAACCCACTGAATCCTGGAATCCCTTGATCAGCAAACGACACTAAAGATACTATGTATGAAGTCACACCAATACTTGCGCCTAATAACAATGGCCCTAAGCTTAATACCATCCAATAAACTGCAAACGAAATCATCATTGGGCGTTTATGTTTTATGCGCCAAATTCTGTTCAGTGTTGCGTCCACATTGCGGATCAAAAGCAGTGCTATTGCGGCTAAAAAACCGATACCGACAGCGGTCATTTGATTGGCATTACCAGCAAAAGAGCTAATATGCTCCTTAATCACATCAGAGGAAGTCGGTACAAAATTGGTGAATAAAAAATTTTCTATTTCGATTCTTGTAGATTCGAACCCCGGAAAAGCCGAAAATATTGCCACGCCAACTGCTATCAATGGCACTAAAGATAACAAAGTAACATAGGCTAAATAACCTGCATTAACAGTGATTTGGTCATCAATGCAACGATTTATATACTGCATCCACCAACCAGGTTGTTGACGTATAAACGAAGCTGCTTGCTGCCTATAGTGCGTGACCTTATCGCTCATAAAGTTAACTTTTTACAAAATAATTTTGATTATCATAGCAATCGCCCACATAATTTGCAGTATCAACGGATTTAAAAAGAGATCTCAATGAAAAAAAGTACATTTCTCAGCGCACCACTTTTAGCACTCACCCTAGCTTTATCGGGTTGCCAATCTGCCTATTACTCAGCAATGGAGTCTGTCGGTGTACATAAACGCGACATACTCGTTGATCGTGTAGAAGAGGCAAAGGAATCACAAGAGGAATCGCAAGAAGAATTTCAATCAGCATTAGAACGCTTAACCACTTTAATTAACTTTGACGGTGGCGAGTTACAAGAGGCTTATAACCAACTTAATGATGATTACGAGTCAAGCTTGAAAGCTGCTGAAGATGTAACCACCAACATCAATAAAGTTGAAGACGTTGCGGACGCGTTATTTGACGAGTGGGCAGATGAACTTGAGCAATACAAAAGTGCATCTTTAAAGCGTGAAAGTAGCAAAAAACTTAATTCGACTAAGCGCCAATTTGACCAACTACTGCGCTCAATGCGAAGTGCCGAAAGCAAAATGGAGCCAGTACTTTCATCGTTAAAAGATAATGTATTGTACTTAAAGCATAACTTAAATGCGCAGGCTGTAACCGCCATAAAAGGTGAATTTACAAACCTTAAACGCGATATTCAAATATTGATGAATGATATGAACAAGTCAATTGCTGACTCAAACAAATTTATTGAACAAATGAATAAAGCAGGATAATAATCCTAGGATCTAAAACTATTAAGCCCATTCACTGTAATGGGCTTTTTTATTGTTATTTTTTGTTACTTTTAAAATGTTTTTTAATCGGCTGTTTTTGGTACACTTTTATGCAGTTAAAATTACAAAGCGTAAATAAACAATGAAGGTATACGGTGTTGGTTTAATCATTGCTTCGTGCTTATTGGCCGCGTGTGGTACGCCCAATCAAGTGACCCAGATAACCGCACCAGATGCTGTTATTGCACAATACAAAGAGGGTGATCGTGCTGGTCGCTACCATAATGTATACCCAAAAAAGCAAAATTACCCGACCACCTGCGAAACTGACTGCTACCCTGCTCACCCCGATTTGCTGTGTGAAACGAGCGCTGAAAACTGCCAGTATCAAGGTAGGCAAACACTGCCACAGTTAAATACCAACTACACTGTCCGCTGGCTGGGTCACGCTAGTTTTTCGATCAATACCCCAAACGGTCAGCATGTATTATTTGACCCTGTAAAAGCGCAGTTTGATTCCCCCGTTGATATCGCATTTAAACTTACAGGAGGCATCTACCGTCAGCCTGGCGCTTGGTTAAATGAGCAAGAGTTAGCCAATATTGATGCCGTTATGTATTCACATATCCATTATGATCATTTCAATAAAGCCGATATAGAACTCATAGGTAATAAGCCCTATTACTTAACGCCACTTGGTATGGCGGATAACTTTCCTACAGGTGGTTTTAACATCAGCGAAATGCCGTGGTACTCAAAAACCAATATTGATGACTTAACCATTCACGCAGTACCAGCTCATCATTTTAGTAATAGAGTACTTATTCCCTACATCTACGATGATGACAATAAAGATTCATGGAATGGCTGGTTGTTAAAACAAAATGGTAAAACTTTATTTTTTGCAGGCGACACGGGCTATTCAAAACACTTTCAAGACATTCAGCAAAAATATGGCGATATTGATGTATGCCTAATACCCATCGCTTCTTACTATCATAAAGAAAACGGCAAATGGTATCGCTATGTCCATACCACACCGGAAGACGCGCTAAACGCAGCACAAGAGCTTAATTGTAAAGTTATGATACCGTGGGGCTATGGCAACTCAAGTTGGCAGATGGGCGATCACAGCAGCCATTCTGCGTTACTGCGTTTATTGCATATGTATAAAAAAATGGATTCACAAGTACAGCTATATATTCTTAATGAAGGTGAAAGTGTGCAATTGTAGTCATTAACAAGCTGTAGAGCATTCGACGATATTACTGAGCGAATCAGACAATGTACGTTTTAGCGAAACCACTTAACTTTTCAACGAGGGAAACGACTGCAATGTTTGTCGATTATATTGATACACCGCTAGGGTGTGTTGAATTTAAAGCATCAGATAAAGGCATTACTCAAGTTATATTTTCTGGGGAAATAAAAACCCACGTCATAGCCAGCGATATAACAACTGAGTGTAAAAAACAGTTACATGAGTATTTCGCAAAAGCACGCAAAGAATTTGACCTGCCCCTTGATCCTAAAGGAACAGATTTTCAAAAATCAGTGTGGTACTGCTTATCAAACATTCCCTATGGTGAAGTCGTCACGTATTTAGACATCGCTAAAATGGTGAATAAGCCCAAAGGCTCTCAGGCCGTTGGCGGCGCTAATGGCCGAAATCCTATTAGCTTAATTGTACCGTGCCATAGAGTGATAGGCAGTAATGGCTCACTCACAGGCTATGCAGGAGGAATTGAGCGTAAATTGTGGTTACTCAGCCATGAAGGCTTTGAAGTTAAGCCATCAAAAGAAAGCCAACAACTCGACATTCAAAATGTGATTCATTCACGACAAGCCAAAACCGAGTTTTTAGCTTAACCTCTGCCCTGTTATTATTCACCTTGAAATTACTGAGTTACTTAAACTGTAGGTCGAGATTTATCCCGAAAAAGTAATTACGTTAGCGCCTGCGCGAGGTAAATTCCCACCTATGGTGTTAGCTTTAGTGTCTAAATCTGTTTTAGGTAAAGCTTTATGTGGTTGTCTTTCACCTACAACCAATCTACCCAACCACGCTTGTTCTAATCTGACCGCTTATAGCTTACAACTCTTGTTTTCACCCACTAAAAAGCCGCTGTATCTTACAATACAGCGGCTTTTGAAATCATTATTCTAAATTAATAGATTATGACTTAGGTGCACGACCCGCACGTTTACGTTCGTTTTCTGTAAGGTGACGCTTACGGATACGAATGTTTAGTGGTGTAACTTCAACTAGCTCGTCATCATCGATGAACTCAAGCGCTTGCTCAAGTGAGTAGTTAAGGTGCGGAGAAAGCGTTTGCGCTTCATCTGTACCAGATGCACGTACGTTAGTTAACTGCTTGCCTTTAAGGGCGTTAACTGTAAGGTCGTTATCGCGGTTATGAATACCGATAACCATACCTTCGTATACTTCAACACCGTGACCGATGAATAAACGGCCGCGTTCTTGTAAGTTGAATAATGCGTTAGTAAGTGCTTTACCCGTTGCATTTGCAATCATTACGCCGTTCTTACGAACACCGATGTCGCCACCTTTGTGAGGACCGTAATGATCAAACGTATGGTACATAAGACCAGAACCCGATGTAAGCGTCATGAAATCAGTTTGGAAACCAATTAAACCACGGCTAGGGATCATGAAATCTAAACGCATACGGCCTTTGCCATCTGGAGTCATGTTAGTAAGTTCACCTTTACGTAGGCCAACTTGTTCCATAACAGAACCCTGATGCTCGTCTTGACAGTCAATAGTTACTGTTTCATACGGTTCTTCTAGAACGCCATCAACAGTACGTAAGATAACTTCTGGACGAGAAACAGAAAGCTCGTAACCTTCACGACGCATGTTCTCGATTAAGATACCTAGGTGTAATTCACCACGACCAGAAACACGGAAGCTATCTGGGCTAGCAGTATCTTCAACGCGAAGTGCTACGTTGTGTACTAATTCTTTGTCTAAACGCTCACGGATATTACGTGATGTTACAAACTTACCTTCTTTACCACAGAAAGGTGAGTTATTTACAGAGAATGTCATTGTTACAGTTGGCTCATCAACACTTAGTGGTGGTAATGCTTCAACGTTTCCTGGGAAACAAACTGTATCAGAAATCTTAAGCTCACCAATACCTGTTACAGTTACGATGTTACCAGCGTAAGCTCTATCAGTTTCGATACGCTCAAGACCTAGGTAGCTTTGTACTGCGCCAATTTTACCGTTACGTGTTGTGCCATCAGCACTGATAATAGTAACTTGTTGGTTAGGAGCAACAGAACCACGTTTGATACGACCAATACCAACTACGCCAACATAAGAGTTGTAATCTAGTTGAGAGATCTGCATCTGGAAGTCACCTTCAGGATCTGCATCCGGTGGTGATACTTCGTCAACGATCATCTTGAACATAGGTTCCATGTTGTCTGATGGCTCGTCTAAATCTAGTGTTGCCCAGCCGTTGATAGCTGAAGCGTAGATTACTTTAAAATCTAACTGTTCGTCAGTTGCGCCAAGGTTGTCGAATAAATCAAAGATTTGATCCATAACCCAATCAGGACGTGAACCAGGCTTATCAACTTTATTGATAACAACGATTGGCTTTAAGCCCTGTGCGAATGCCTTTTGCGTAACGAAACGCGTTTGTGGCATTGGACCTTCTTGAGCATCAACAAGTAGTAATACTGAGTCAGCCATCGAAAGTACGCGTTCAACTTCACCGCCAAAATCGGCGTGTCCTGGAGTATCTACGATATTGATATGGTAATCGTTCCATGAGATGGCTGTGTTTTTAGCCAAAATGGTAATACCACGTTCTTTCTCAATGTCGTTTGAGTCCATCACGCGCTCTTCGTTACCGCCGCGTGTTTCTAATGTACCTGATTGCTCAAGTAGTTTGTCAACCAGTGTTGTTTTACCGTGGTCAACGTGCGCGATAATCGCTATATTTCTTAACTTTTCGATGCTCATATATTCACTCAGAGAAATTGAATCTCAATGATCCTGCAGGGGCTTTACGCTCTCACCCGCGTTTTCACGAGATGTCCCAGCATTGGATTTAAAAGGGCGCATATTATCCCCTATAAATGACATGGATGAAAGTTTATCCAATATATATTTCAAAACTTTCTTAATAGTTCCAATAAGTATCTGTTTTATATATGACATTTTTATTAATTTAATTTCTGAATTAACTGTTATTTTGTACATTCATTACATTTCATGCCATATTTTGACAGTATTTTATAAGTAAGTTAGTTTTACAGCTGTGTTTATAATTCATACAAGTCGTACCAAATCCCGTTACGCACCAAAATGATCTTTTCATGCTTCACATTGGTGCAACGCAATAGGTAGCATAACGTAGAACTATATTTTTTAAACTTATAAACAAAGACTTATAAATATGGCACAGAAAACGCTTACTATAAACAAAAGCAATTATGCAGCAAAAATAAAACCCAACAGTTGGAGGACACATGTCACAATCGGTTTTAGATTTTATTAAAGAAAATGACGTTAAGTTCGTTGATTTACGCTTTACTGATACAAAAGGTAAAGAGCAACACGTTTCTATTCCTCATCACCAAGTTGATGAAGATTTCTTTGAAGACGGTAAAATGTTTGACGGTTCTTCAATTGCTGGCTGGAAAGGTATTAATGAATCAGACATGGTATTAATGCCTGTTGCTGAATCAGCTAAGCTAGACCCTTTCACAGAAGAAGCGACATTAATCTTACGTTGTGACGTCGTTGAGCCTGCAACATTACAAGGTTATGAGCGCGACCCGCGTTCAGTTGCTAAACGCGCTGAAGAGTATATGCGTTCTACAGGTATTGCTGATACAGTTTTATTTGGCCCTGAGCCTGAGTTTTTCGTATTTGATGATGTTAAATACAAAACGGATATGTCTGGTTCAATGTACAAAATTGATTCTAAGCAAGCTGCTTGGAATTCAGATAAAGAATATGCAGATGGCAACACAGGTCACCGTCCTGGCGTTAAAGGCGGTTACTTCCCAGTTGCTCCAGTTGATGATTTCCAAGATTGGCGTTCAGCTACGTGTCTCGTTCTAGAAGAAATGGGCCAAGTAGTAGAAGCACATCACCACGAAGTAGCAACCGCTGGTCAAAATGAAATCGCGACTCGCTTTAATACGATGGTAATTAAAGCAGATGAAATCCAAGAGATGAAATATGTTATCCATAACATGGCTCATTTATATGGCAAAACTGCGACTTTTATGCCTAAACCAGTTGTTGGTGACAACGGTTCTGGTATGCATTGTCACCAGTCTTTAGCTAAAGACGGTGTTAACTTATTCGCAGGCGACAAGTATGGCGGTCTTTCTGAAGATGCACTTTACTACATCGGCGGTATTATCAAACACGCTAAAGCAATCAACGCGTTTGCAAATGCGTCGACTAACTCGTACAAGCGTTTAGTACCAGGTTTTGAAGCGCCAGTTATGCTTGCATACTCTGCACGTAACCGTTCTGCATCAATTCGTATTCCAGTGGTTCCGTCTGAAAAAGGTCGTCGTATCGAAGTACGCTTCCCAGATCCAACAGCTAACCCATACCTTGCATTTTCTGCAATGTTAATGGCAGGCCTTGACGGTATCAAAAACAAGATTCACCCTGGCGATGCAATGGATAAAGATTTATACGACTTACCTGCTGAAGAAGCAGCTGAGATCCCAACTGTTGCGGCATCACTTGATGAAGCACTCTGTGCACTTAGCGCAGACCGTGAGTTCTTAACGCAAGGTAACGTATTTACTGATGACTTAATTGATGCTTACATCAAACTTAAGAGTCAGGAAGTTGAAAAGCTTAACATGACAACTCACCCAGTTGAGTTTGAAATGTACTATAGCTGCTAATAACGCTGTAGAGAAAATTATCTAATAGATAATATATATGTGTTCTCAAGGCCCGTTTTACGGGCTTTTTTTATGGTAAATTTGGTCATTATCCACTACAGTTTAATTAGTGCAAAAAATGCAGGACTGTACAGTGAAAAAAACAATTTTATTACTTTTAAGCATGTCTTTAGTTAGTATTAACAGCTACGGCGGTGACAAAAAAATCTACTCGTGGAAAGACAAACATGGCGTACTGGTATTTTCTGACAGCCCTAGAGCAGGAGCCCAAGAAATTAAATTATCAAGCCAAAATTTATCTATGCCCGCTGTTGATATTACCGTGTTAAATGAAGATAAGCCCGCTGCGGTGGTCAACTTTAAAATTGTTATTGCTTCACCCACTAATGAAGAAACTGTCCGTGAAAATACAGGGTCTGTTTACGTTACTAGTAGAATAGTTCCACGCTTTGAGAGCGGTTTTAAAATTCAATTACTCGTTGATGGTGTCGCATTCGCTAAGCCGAGCAACACGGGTACTTTTGCACTTCGTGATGTAAACCGAGGTGAGCACACATTGCAATTGAAACTATTTAACTCCGAAGGTTCTGTGGTCTCGGTTAGTGAAAGCAGCACTTTTTTTATGCATAGGGCATCGTCTTTGTAAGAATAGTGTTTTTTCTACCACGACACATTTCTTGTACGTAACTCTGTGATAAGCTGCTAAATATCATCAACGCACTAAAATGGTGCAACCATGCCCAACAATAATATTTTCCGCCCCGAACTCCTCGCAAGTATTTGGCAAAATCTGACTACGGCCGTTATTTTACTTGATGAACGTTTTACCCTTGTGTACGCCAATGACAGTGCGAGTGAGCTATTAGGCTTAGGCCCTAAACGTATTTTAAAACAATCTTTCGATAGCCTATTTAGTTACCACTCAATTGATTTAAAACGAATAGCGCAATACGCTCTAATTGATGGTGTAGATTGCCACCAGCACAGAGCTGACGTAGTTTTCGTTGATTCTCGCCATGCTAAATTAGCGATTAGTGCACGACGCGTTATGCTGGAAAATGCCTATTATATTTTGCTCGAATGTCGGCAAACGGATGATGAAATCCGCCACGATCAAGCTTCAAATCAAATGCACCAATACCAAGCTGCACGTAACCTAATTAGGGGGCTTGCGCACGAAATAAAAAATCCTTTAGGTGGTATTCGTGGAGCGGCGCAATTATTGCAGTATGAGGTTGATCAGCAAGAACGGGATGAATGCGCTGAGCTAATTATTGAGCAAGCAGATCGCTTGCGAGAACTGGTTGATAGATTACTAGGGCCGAATCAATTACCGCAAAAATCATACGGTAATATTCACCAAACCTTGGAGTCGGTTATCAGGTTAAGTACTCTCGACAACTGTGCCAACATCAGTTTAGAAAAAGATTACGACCCGAGTATACCCGATGTGTTTATTGACCAAGGTAAAATTCAGCAAGTTGTGCTCAATATCGTACGTAATGCGCAGCAAGCATTAGTGAATGGTGGTGTAATCAAAATTAAAACACGCATCAACCAGCGCCAACGACGCCCCGGAAAACCCCCTAAAAAGGCCTTGCAAATACAAATTTCAGACAATGGACCAGGTATCGATCCTAGCATTAAAGAAACGCTATTCTACCCCATGATCACGAATAAAGAAGGTGGTTCTGGCCTAGGCCTTTCGATAGCGCAAACCTTGATCGACCAACACAATGGCTACATCGATTGTGATAGCTGGCCTGGTCATACAGAATTTAATATATATCTGCCGTTTGTAGATTAAGCGGTTTTGGAGCACCTATGAAAACAGTTTGGCTTGTAGATGATGATGCATCAATTCGTTTCGTACTTGAAAAAGCACTCACCCGTGCAGGATTTAACGCTGAAAGCTTTTCTAATGCACAAGATGTCCTCACTGCACTTAAATTTAGCCAACCGACTGTGCTTATTTCTGACGTACGTATGCCCGGAATGGACGGTATGGCACTGTTAGAACTAATAGCAGAGCAAAACCCAGGGCTGCCAGTTATTATCATGACCGCGCATTCAGATTTAGATTCAGCAGTCAATGCGTTTCAAAAAGGTGCTTTTGAATACTTAGCCAAACCATTTGATTTAAATGAAGCCGTCAGCCTTGTTGAAAGTGCGTGCCGTGCGAATGCGACAAAAAAGACCAAGCGTAAGCAAGCTCCCCCCAAAAGTGCGCACATTATTGGTGAAGCCCCCGCTATGCAGGAGGTGTTTCGTGCTATAGGTAAACTATCGGCATCAAGCATGAGTGTGCTCATTAATGGTGAGTCTGGTACAGGCAAAGAGCTTGTCGCCAGTGCTTTGCATAACCATAGCCCACGAAAAGAAAATCAATTTATTGCTTTAAACATGGCCGCCATTCCTAAGGAACTGGTTGAGTCAGAGCTCTTTGGGCACGAAAAAGGTGCCTTTACAGGTGCTGATAGCGTACGTAAAGGCCGTTTTGAACAAGCTAATGGCGGCACCTTATTTTTAGATGAAATCGGTGACATGCCATTGGATGTGCAAACACGCTTATTACGCGTATTAGCAGATGGTGAATTTTACCGTGTTGGTGGGCATCAAAGTATTAAAGTAGATGTGCGTATTATTGCTGCAACACATCAAAACCTTGAAGATCTCGTTAAGCAGGGTAAGTTTAGAGATGATTTATTTCACCGTTTAAACGTCGTCAGGTTACGCCTTCCCGCGCTACGTGAACGCACCGAAGATATAGAACGCTTAGCGCAACACTTTTTGCATAAAAGCGCCAAAGACTTGCAAGTAGAAAGCAAAATTCTTAGCCCAAAAGCAACCGATCAACTGCGCTTATTCAACTGGCCCGGAAATGTTCGTCAATTAGAGAATACTTGCCGCTGGCTAACCGTTATGGCACCGGGTGAATTAGTCAGTGAGCAAGATTTACCTCCTGAGATTCTCGAAGTAGAGGCGTCGCAACAAGAAGGTGACTGGCTCGATGCATTTCAGCAATGGCTGAATCAAGAGCTTAAACAAGGTAAAGAGAATATTTGGCCTAACGTACAAGCTCAATTAGAAACCCGCTTGATTAAAACGGCACTAGCCAACTGCGCTGGACACAAACAAGAAGCAGCAGTAAAAATTGGCTGGGGTCGTAATACATTGACCAGAAAATTAAAAGAGCGCAATATTAATTCATAAAATGACAATATTGGTTTTTGATGAAGTTAATCGAGCACATTCCTCTCATAAAACAGATGGAAATTATTAATAGACTGAATTTTTTTAGAGAGTTCTCACTCAACGAACGACAAGTTTTGCTTGAATCATTCAGTCAATTATATTTAATTAGCCAAAGCCGTTTTTTATTTAAGCAGTTTGATAACGACAAACGCTTATACATTGTTCTCAGCGGTGCCATTGTTGTCTATAAACACAGCCACTTACTTGACTTAGGCACAATTGAGCCTGGTGAATTTATTGGTGAAGGCGCATTTATTAACAACCGAGAGCGTAGCACCAGTGCACGCGCCAAAAGCGACACTATCGTGCTTGCTATTACACCTGAAGCACTGACTCGCTTACCTAATGTGATCCGCGAAAAAATTAAAGATCGTATTATTGAAGGCATGAGTGAACGCATTACAAAATTAAATGACTACCTTGAATCACGCGGCTAATTTGCATTTAAATAGCTTCTCAACGAATGTCTCAGGTACCTGAATTTTAAATACCTCTGTAATCAACTGATACAATTGCGCTGAACTTGTAATGGCTAATTCGGTGCTGTGCTTGTTCTTTTCATTCCAATAAAAATACTGATTGTTACGAATTAGAAAGCGCTCTGAGTCGGCTATACGCGATACAACTAAGTTATTTACAAATGCGGCACTTTGATGTTGATGACTATAAAAGTGAGCAATCTCACAATCACTTTCATAAAATTCACCGAGCTCAATACGATAAATATATTTGAGCTCTGGCTGAGTTTGCTTAACTTCAATGAAATTATCAGTACGTTTTACTTGGTATGTATTCACCCCTTGCTGATGCAACCCTGATTTATCAATAGGCAGCGGTATAATTGGTGTACTAACACCAAAGCCAACATCAATTAAATATTGCTTGTTATCCAAGGTGAGCAGAATGAGACGATGTGAGCGTGGGTTTTGTGTTTGGCCATTGAGCATTACACGGCCAATAAGTATTTTTACATCAAAACCAAGCGCCTCTAGTGCAAGGTGAAAAATTTTATTGTGCTCAAAGCAATATCCGCCCTCGCGCTGCTCTATCAAACGCTCAAACAATATTTTAGGCTCTAAACTTAGCACTTTATCTTGTAGTGCATTGATGCTGCTAAAGCTGTATTGCGCTAAATGCGCGGCTTGCATGTGTGAGACTAAATCTAAATCAAGCTGAGCATGCGTGTTAACTAATAGTGTCGCAAGGTAGTTTTTTATATAAGTGGGCATAGTTAGTCCTTTAAGGTATATAGGGTATGCACACACTTTAAAACCTCAAGCTAAGTTGAGGTCAATACTTTTTATGCAATATTCAAACATGCGTAGTTCTCGTTATATAATTGCTCGGCATATTGTTCTGACAATGGTCGGCTCATTAAGTACCCTTGCGTGTAGTGGCAATATAGCTTAGATATTTTTTCAAGTTGATTGTCAGTTTCAATGCCCTCTGCAGTTACTGTTAAATTAAAGCTTTTTGCGATCGCACAAATTGCCTCCACTAATTGCAAAGAATCTTTACGGTGCTCTAAATCATTAATAAACGAGCGATCTATCTTCAATCCTGTCACGGGCAAACATGTCAACCGAGATAAACTGCTATAGCCTGTGCCAAAATCATCAATGTAAATACCAAACCCTAACGAATGCAAGCGCAGCAATGGCTCTATTAAACTGTCTTCTTCTGCCATCATTGCCGACTCTGTTAATTCTATTTTTATTTGTCGACAGCTGATAGAGCTCCGTTGCATTCGTGATTCCAACCAATCTAAAAACCCTTGACTATGTAGCTGAATAGGCGAAACATTAATACTTATAAATACTTCATTTCCTGATAGTGACTCAATAAAACTTAGAGCGCGCTCAAATACCCACTGACCTAGTTGAACTATTTTCCCGCACTCTTCAGCGATTGGAATAAATTCAGCAGGACTCACGTGACCTAAAGTTGGGCTATACCAGCGTAATAGCGCTTCAAAACCGTTTAGTTTACGGCCTTGGTTACAAAACATAGGCTGCAGGTGCAATGCTAACTCATCACTCACAGAGGATTCATGCAGCATTTTTTCAACTTGCAATTTACGTGATACCTCATCAGCAATACTATCACTATAAATATAATAACCATTTTTACCGCGTCGCTTTGCTTCATACATAGCAACATCTGCATCATGCAATAGCTTTTCCGCCGTGCACTCATTACAGGGTGCTTTAAATGGTCGCACGCCAACACTGCCACTCACCGTGTATTGCTGCCGTTGATAGATAAATGGCCTACGGATCTCGCCCAACAAATCCTCCATTACCCCTTCGAGCGGTTGTAGTAGCTTGTGTGCTTTAATTAAAATAGCAAACTCATCCCCGCCTAATCGAGCTATTGAGCTACAAAAACCCATTAATATTTGCATTCGGGCGGCAAATTCAATAAGGAGTTTATCGCCAGCTATATGCCCTAAAGTATCATTAATTAATTTAAATCTATCGAGATCGATATACAGTAAAATAAAATCATCTTGGGTGGCTTTTCTTTTTACTTCAAGCGCATCTAAGAATGTTTGCCTGTTCAGTAAATTGGTCAGCCCATCATGCTGTGCTTTATACTTTAATTGCTCATGAAACAAGGTGTGCTGAGTGATATCAATCAAACGCCCCTCATAACGACGATTCCCATCATGTGTTGCCCAATTACCTGTTTGCCTTAGCCACAACGACTTGCCTTGACCATTCACCCCTAACCACTCAAA
The DNA here is from genome assembly GCF_012952265.1 of Pseudoalteromonas sp. NEC-BIFX-2020_015. Lineage (NCBI taxonomy): Bacteria > Pseudomonadati > Pseudomonadota > Gammaproteobacteria > Alteromonadales > Pseudoalteromonadaceae > Pseudoalteromonas > Pseudoalteromonas sp. NEC-BIFX-2020_015. The sequence continues at coordinate 18,038 of NZ_JABCJL010000027.1, read as the reverse complement.
TTCTTGATGATTACTTTGCTGTTGTAAATACGACAGCCACTGTTGCTGAGAATGTTCATCAGCCATTAGTTGACTAAAACGCATTGATGTTGATTGCTTATGATTACTTAATAATAGTCGCTGGAAGGCCGGATTAGCCTCCAATATATGGCCATGTTCATTGAGTACAAACAGCCCTTCGTGGCTATTTAAAAACACACTTTTATATTTTTTTTCTGCCGCTAGTTGCTGCTGTAATGCAATAAGCCGCTGACTGGATTCCCGCTCTAATTGCTGATTCGTTTTTGCCAAACATGCAGTACGCTCAACCACTGTTTTGTTCACTAGCTCATTACGATTAAGCAACGTCCTTACATGGAGTAACACCATTAAACCACAAAGTAGTGCAATCACTTCAAACGCTATAATCAAACAAATACTGTCATCGAGTAATGAATGTGACAATTGCTCTTTGCTATATAAAGTAAGCTTAATAGGCTCACCAAAAAAATTTACCTCACTACTCGCGCCAGCTGCCAACTCAGATAACGAAAACGTATTTTTCCAATCAGAGCTAAAAATCAAACGGTCTGCGACAGCGACTTGTAAATGCTGCTCTGTTCTCAAATACACATCTGAAAAAAGACTCTCGAGTAGATTATCAAGTAAAAAACTAATCCCAAGTACGTGTCTAAAACCATCTACATCGCCTTGCTCGATCAAAATACTCCATTTGTTCTCACGGTTTGGCCAGACGAGAAGATACAACTGGTTACTCGCTTGCAAGCGCGCAACATGTGCGTTATTAAGTGTCACACTTTCTCCAACTGTATGGCCATACTCTGCCACTGGTGCGGCGCGGTTTATAACGAGCATATGCTCGGCATTTGCTTCTACACCTTTAATTTTAAAATCAAAATGCCCAGCCTTTTTAAGCGCCTGCGTTAAAACTTGCTGTTGTTGTGGCTTAATTAACGCATACGACTCCAACCGCAATGGAACATCAATGCCCTGCAGTTGTGATTGTGCCAGTTGTAAAAATAATTCAGGTTCATATCCATTGAGTTGCTGATAGGCGTCAATTGAGTAAAGTAAATGCGAGATATGTAACAACTTAGTCTTTAAAAGCTGCTCATGGGTGGTTAATTGCTTTTCTAATGTTTGCCGCGTTTCATTTTGGTAGTAGCTATGCAATATAGAACCAACATAAAGCATCATGAAAAAATACAAAGCGAAAAGTAAGTAACCTATTTGCATAGGCTGTTTCAAAATATTTAATTTCACAATATAGACTTATCATTTAGATTATGTACACTAATTGAATACGATAATAATTCTTATTTGCGATGATTAAAAGTAAACTTTACCTTTTATTTCTATTTTCGGTACTAAGTGCTGATTTTACGTTCGCTAATCAAAGCGAAATTAACATTTACTCTTTTCGAAAGCAGGAGCTCATTGCACCTTTACTTAACGATTTTGAACAAACCACTAAAATCAAAGTTAATTTAGTCAATGGTAAATCTCAAGAACTATTGCGTCGTTTAAACAATGATGGTGCCCAAAGCTTAGCTGATATAGTGCTGAGCGCTGATTTGGCCCAATTGCATAATCATCGCCACCTTTTACAACCTTTCAACGATTTTGCACAGCTGATCAATGTACCTACCCAGCTGCGAGATACTAATAATCTGTGGTTAAGTGTATCAATACGAGGACGGGCATTATTTACCAGCGATACAACACACGTACCTACACCAATCTACTATGGCGATTTACAACAGCCACAATACCAAGAAACATTTTGCGTACGGGACTGGCAGCACAGTTATAATCAAACCTTGTTTGCTGGTCTACTTGCCAGTAATAACAACCAAGACTCAGCTTGGATACAACACGCAAATAAGTTATTGGTAAAACGCCCCAGCGGCTCTGATAGAGATCAGCTAAGGTCATTAGCGCAGGGAAAATGCCAGTTTGCTTTCGCCAATCATTACTATTTAGCAATGTTACAAAACTCTCAGAATAAGCGCGATCGCGATATGGCCAGCAAACTCTCTATCAACTGGCTTAAAAATCAGCAAGGGTTAACACCTATATCAACAACCACTGTGGCTATCGCCAAATATGCGCCAAACGCTGATAATGCAAATCGCTTTATTGAATACCTAATAAGTGACAGCGCACAAAAAATGTACGCCAGTTTGCTGGCTGAATACCCGGTCACCAGCGTAATTAAAAACAGTGAGTTTAAACCTGCGCTCGAAGGCGTTAAACGCAGCATAGGTTTATTAGATCAAGCTAAAGCAATCAGTCCTTAATCCATATAAACAATCTGTAATGAACAATTTAGCCATTGTGGACTCCCAACATGCGCAGTATAGCGAAATGTATCTGAGGGTTTTTCCCCAAAAGGTGTGGCGACCAAAGGGGTTGAATGCGTGTATGACTGCGAAGTACCTCTATAATTGATGATTACATAGTCCTCATAACGCCCCCACTCTAACTGAGCACGAGTACCATTTAATAATGTAAACGCGACCACGTTTTCGTGAAATGTCACTTGTAAATCGTTGTATCTGTCTTCGTAGCAGTTAGTTGTACGCATTAATTTAGGCATATTAAAGCCCGGCTCAATGTGCTCACCACGTAGGTAAAAACCAATGTTACCATCGCTATAATGATGGTTTGCCACCGATACATAATTTATCTGTGGTTGGTAGCCCATCAACTGCATAATATCAGCAAGTGACTGTGTTTCATGTGTGAGTAATTTATCTTGTGAGGTTAACAATGTAGCCGCAGTAAACTCTTTCGGTATAGGCAATTGGGTAAATTGATAAGGTAATGTCTGCAGTTGTAATTGCTGTGTCAGTTGCTGCTTTTGTATTGCAGTTAAGCCTTGCGTATATACATAAACAGTCGGTTGTTGACACGCTGTTAGTAATAACAGCATGGCGATTAAAATTCCATTTTTCATAGTCACCTCAAATAGATTACGAATGTAGTCTATTTGAGTTTCTATTTTATAGCAACCTAATTTACTTGGCTATCAAGCCACGCATCAACACTTTTACGCGTATACAAAACGTCTTTAAATAAACGATGCCGCTGAAATTCAAGTAGCTTTTCTTTGCTATTTTCACCGCAACTCAATTGACTGTGATTGTCGTTAAAACGCGAAATTAAAGAAAAACCACGATCTGATCTATCAGGCACTTTTTTTACAATTTTGCTAAGTTCAGATCGTACATCGTCAGCGGTCATAAATCCCGAACCTTCCAAGCCCATTAGCTCTTTTTTCATGGCTGATCTAACGCCCATTTTAAATCTCCAGTACTGCGGCATTTGTAATTAAATGGCCAACTAAATATCGAATTCGACTCGAATAGCAAATTGCAGGCCAGCTGTTCAGGCGGATATTACGCGTGAAATACTACCGTTTTCTTAAAGACAGAGAAAAACACTAAAAAGTTGCACATTAATTTTATTTAATGCTTCGCTGACTTGAGACAGCTAGATGCAAAAATCACACTAAGCCTTTATACTATAGGCTGTGCCCTACCTTAATGAGATCGAACATGAACCAAGAATATATTGAAATTGAATTAGAAGAAGAGCCAATTGAGCTATGCAAACTCTTAAAAGTTCTTGATTTAGTCGAAGGTGGCGGCCAAGCCAAAAATCTCATCACTGAGGGCTACGTGGGCGTTAACCATGAAATTTGTACAATCAAGCGGAAAAAATTATACAGTGGCGACATCCTTGAATTTGATGGTGAGCACTTTCAACTGACATTAAGTGAAACTGCAATCCCAGCTGAACGTTCTGCTTCATCAACACAGCCTGAGCCACAAAAGAACACTGAGCAAGCAGTTAATGCCCCCGCAAAAGCCAAACGTAAACGTGTTAAAAAACCAAAGGTTGATGAAAAAACAGGCCGCCGTCCTATTTCATTTGGTTAATCGACTCCAGACTTGTAAAAGTAGCCGTAATCGACTTAAATTACCTTTTTGAATAATGATTAAAAAGGTAATTTATGACCCCTCCAGACTGGTTAAAATCCGTAGCTTGGGCCGCCCTTGCTTGGAACTTACTCGGGGTAATTGCGTTTATTATGCAGCTATTTATGACCCCTGATATGATCAGTAAACTGCCTATAGAACAACAAGCTGCTTACTCAAACATTCCCCTTTGGTCAACGATTGCCTTTGCGGTAGCCGTATTTGGCGGCGCACTAGGCTGCATTTTATTATTACTAAGAAAAGCCATTGCACGAGACGTTTTTGCACTTTCACTTATTGCAATTTTTATTCAACAGTTTTATAACTTCATCGTTATTAACAGTATTGAATTGCTCGGTGCCAGCGCCGTATTTATGCCACTATTTGTAATCGTTATTGCCATTACTTTGCTACTGCTGAGCCACACAGGCAAACAACAAGCTTGGCTACAATAAAGTAGCCTAAGAGGCACGCCTTGGTTTGATCACTCATGCTTGAAATATCAATTTTCGGCATCATCTCTACTATACTTACTTGTATAAAAATAATACAAAAATAGACTGGTATGCACTTTGCATTTTAATCAATTAATCAATTAATCAATTAATCAATCAAAGGTTACGCTCATAACACTTAATACCAATCGTGTTAAGTTACTGACCACTTATAGCGAAATACGGCAGAAATTTTGACATGTATTTGTTCTACATGAAAAATTTATAACGCAGTTAGCGCTTTATTTAGCCCGCTAGAATGGTTAAATATTTAAGTCAATTGGTATAAGTACTATTTAAGGATATTCATCTAATTAAGGGGCACATAATGAACAATAGTTTTGACACCCAAAAACAACTCACAATCAATGGCGAACAATTTCATATTCACTCACTGCAAGGTTTAGGCGATCAGGCTAAGCGACTACCATTCTCACTAAAAATACTACTCGAAAACTTACTGCGTAATGAAGACGGCGTTAATATTAAAAAACAAGATATTAAAGCACTTCTAAATTGGGATTCACAAGCCAAGCCCAGCGCTGAGGTTGCATTTACGCCTGCTCGCGTAGTCATGCAAGATTTTACCGGCGTACCTGCAATTGTTGATTTAGCCGCAATGCGTGATGCTATGGAAAGACTCGGTGGCGATCCAGCTAAAATAAACCCACTCTCACCTGCAGAGCTGGTAATTGACCATTCAGTACAGGTAGATGGTTACGGCGAAGATGGCTCTTTTGATTTAAATGCCAAACTTGAGTATGAACGCAATAAAGAACGCTATGAATTTTTACGTTGGGGTCAAACCGCCTTTGATAACTTAAAGGTCGTGCCACCTGCCACCGGTATTGTTCATCAAGTAAATTTAGAATATCTCGCTCGTGTGGTATTTAACGAAGAGCGCAATGGTCAACGCTTTGCTTATCCTGATACATTAGTCGGCACTGATTCGCATACTACTATGATCAATGGTTTAGGTGTACTTGGTTGGGGCGTAGGTGGTATCGAAGCCGAAGCCGCAATGCTTGGACAACCAATTAGCTTACTTATCCCGCAAGTCGTTGGTATGAAACTCAATGGCCGCTTACCTGAAGGCACCACAGCTACCGATTTAGTACTCACGGTAACTGAAATACTGCGCAAGCATGGGGTGGTAGGTAAGTTTGTTGAGTTTTATGGCGATGGGCTTGCTGATTTACCACTGGCTGATCGTGCAACCATAGCTAATATGGCCCCCGAATACGGCGCAACCTGTGGTATTTTCCCTATCGATGATGAAACCATAAATTACTTACGTTTAACCAATCGCGACGAAACTCAACTCAAGCTGATTGAAGATTATGCAAAACACCAAGGTCTATGGCGTAACGATGGCGATGAAGCCAATTACACCGATACATTAGAGCTCTCATTAAATGATGTAGTGCCTAGCCTTGCAGGACCAAAACGTCCCCAAGACAGAATTGCTCTCGATCAAGCTGGCGATATTATTGGTAAGCATTTAAAAGGTTTTCAAGATGAACGTCTTGCTAAACGCGACAATAGTGATGAACAACAAGCTCGTATTGAAGATGAAGGTCCAACAACGAATCCTGACGAGCCAATCAACGAAGCACAATTTATGGGCGCTGCAAAGGTAAACTTTAAAGGCCAAGAATTTGAACTTAAAGACGGCGCTTGTGTTATTGCTGCTATTACCAGCTGTACTAACACCTCAAATCCAAGTGTTATTTTAGCTGCCGGTTTAGTTGCTAAAAAAGCCCGTCAACTAGGTATTAATGTTAAACCATGGGTTAAAACATCGCTCGCACCAGGCTCACAAGTGGTAACTGATTATCTCAAAAATGCAGATCTAATGGATGACTTAGATGCACTAGGCTTCAACCTTGTTGGTTACGGTTGTACTACTTGTATTGGTAATTCAGGCCCGCTTGCAGATGAAATCAGTGAAGCAATTCAGCAACATAAATTAGTAGTGAGTTCTATTTTATCAGGTAACCGTAACTTTGAAGGGCGTATTCACCAAGATGTGAAAATGAACTTTTTGGCGTCGCCGCCACTGGTCGTCGCTTATGCAATTGCAGGACGCACAGATATTGATGTGTATAACGAACCATTAGCGCAAGATGCTAATGGTAACGATATTTATCTTAAAAATATTTGGCCTAGCGTCAGCGAAGTAAATGAACTCGTGAAAAAAACCGTCACTAAAGAAATGTTCGCTACCAGCTACGGCAATGTTTATAAAGGGGATGATCGTTGGCAGCAGATAAAAATTCCAGATGGCAAACTGTATGACTGGAATGACGCCTCAACCTACATTAAAAAAGCACCATTTTTTGATGGTATGAGCATTGAGCCTCCTGGTATCCCTGCAATTAGCGGCGCTCGCTGTTTAGCTAAACTTGGCGATTCCGTCACCACGGATCATATATCCCCTGCTGGCGCAATTAAAGCAAGCGCACCTGCGGGCGAATACTTGCAAGAAAATGGCGTAGAAAAATCACAATTCAACTCCTACGGATCTCGCCGTGGTAACCATGAAGTGATGATGCGCGGCACCTTTGCCAATGTTCGATTAAAAAACTTACTTGCTCCAGGTACTGAAGGCGGGGTAACTCGTACTCAACCCGATGATGAATTGGCCAGTATTTACGATGCGGCTATGGCTTATCAACAACAAGGTGTGCCATTAGTTGTGCTAGCGGGGGCTGAATATGGTACTGGTTCATCGCGTGATTGGGCAGCAAAAGGCTCCTTATTACTTGGTATTAAAGCCGTTATTGCGCAAAGTTATGAACGTATTCATCGCTCTAATTTAATTGGTATGGGTGTACTACCACTGCAATTTAAAGCAGGAGAAAGTCACGAGTCTTTAGGTTTAACAGGTCAAGAGCAGTTTGATATTGAAGACCTGTTCGATAAAACTAAAGAAGTGTGTGTGATTGCCACTAATAACGAAGGTAAAAAAGTCAGTTTTAGCGCCGATGTACGTATTGATACTCCCAAAGAGTGGGATTACTACAAACACGGCGGCATTTTACAATATGTACTGCGTAATATGCTCAGTAACTAAACACTTTGATGACTGGGCTTTGCAGTGCTTGACTGCTTAGCCCTTTATTATTTCTTTGATGTAAAACAAGTCAGCCTACAAATTATTAGCTACACTTAATTCACGTTATCAATGGTATGCATCGAGTATGACAGAGCAAAAAACGATACAAGTACTTAAGGTGTTTATCATACTTGGCATATGCCTTATTTTAGCTGGGCATTATTTATTAACATCTGACATTTTTGGCGAACAAAATAGTATCCGCGGCATTATGATTAGTGCAATTTGCATTGCGGTAGGGGTTTTATTTTCTCTACCAACAAAAATCTATCTCACCATCATACTAATGAAGTTAGAAACTGAACACCAAACACATGCCCCCACAAGTAAGCATGCTACAGATGAGTAAATTTCGACTTATTAAAAACACCTCAGTTATTAGTCTATTACTGCTGGGGATCTCATCCAATACCATTGCTGCCCATGAAAAGCTAACAATCGCTTCTGGAAACTTCGCCCCTTATTTCATTCAAAATGAAATCATCGGTAATGGTTTCTTTGATAATGTCGTCGTAGACGTTCTTAATAAGCAAGGTTATACCAAGCTAAAAATCATCCCGTTAAATAACGATGCAATTCAACGTTATTTTGATAATCAAGTCGCAGATATTGCCATTAACTACACAGCTCAGCCACCCAAAGGAGCATTTCCTTCACGGTTTAGAATCAAGTTTATGAATAGAGTGATTATGCACTCATCCGAATGGGCGGAAAACATAACCAACTTAAGCGATTTAAAAGATCTCACTGTAGCGAGCTTTATTGGTGCGTCACAATTATTTGGTAATGATTACCGTAAACTAACGCAGCAAAAAAACATAAATTACTCAGAGATTGGTAACCAACAAGCACTTAACAAACAGCTGCACACTAATCGTATTGATGTACGTATAGGTGACTACCTTGTATTTTATTGGAATACAGCACACTTAACCCAATTAAGCCCTAAGCAATTTATTTATCGCGATATTTTAAACTATGACGGCTCATATATTGTATTTCAACAATCAGCCCTTAGAGATGAATTTGATGATGCTCTAATGAGAATGATGCACTCAGGGGAATTGGATAAATTAACCCAACAATGGTTGACTCAGTATAATCTTCCTAGCGTCGATCATCAGTTTTTTGCTAACAATACAGCCTCACTCCAACCCTAGCCTATAGGCTTAATTATTCGACTCTAAAGCTTGAGTGCGTTGCTCTAACTTTGTCTTTATTTGCTCTGCATCATCGAATAACTTTTTAATTACCACCGGGTCATAAACACTATTTGAGCTTTTAGGAAGAGTTAAATTACCAGCTTTTGCACTCCCTTTTAATATTGATGTGTCTTCGGCTGCAATGACTGTAATATCTTTAGGATCGAGTACTAATCGCTCACTTTTACCATCAGGGTTTGGTTGATCAGAGTAATGCCATTGACCTCTTTTATCTTGCCATTTGTAAATTGTAGTGACTTTTTCAGTGCTATCACCTGATATTTTTTCTACAACCTGATTACTTGTTTTTACTACAGCATCAACCGCATGATCTAAAGCTCCGCTCGACAAAGCGACCATTTGCTCTTTAATATTGTTCGATGTACTGCCGATATCTTCACTATTTAACCACGTTTCACCATCTGGGCGCTGTAAGTAAAATAAGGCTGTAATGCTAATTAGCAAGATCATTGTTGCTAAGTACGCAAAATATTTCATAATCAATCCTTTGGGTTAAAAGTAAGCCATTCATAAACTACCTTTACTGGTAGCGGCTAATTATACTAGCAAGCTCTTTACTTTCTTTCAGCTCTTTTAAAAAAAGATTAAACTCTCGAACAAGCTTTCTTCCCTTTGGAGTGTATGAAAATTGCAACTGAAGTGGTGCTTTACCAACATTGAAATCACTTATAACTAATTGCGATAGGTGCGGGTGTTTTTTGATATACCAATTCACCACATCTCTCGACATAATGGTAAAGCGCTTACTCATAGGTGTATCACTATAGAGACTTTGCAGTATATCTAGATCTGAATAAAAGTTCTCACGATGCAGTACGTTACTATTCACTAGTAATTCATATTTTGGATAAACATAACCAAACCGCCCTAGTAATATCCCGTCTTTTAAACTATTCAACTCTTTAAAGTCAATTAGCTTAGTGCCATGAGACACTACCAGTACGTCTTCGACTATCGCTATTTCTTGGCTCCAATAATAAGATTCATCACCGATAAGCCAAACCTCTGATTCCATCCGCGCATCAACATAGCCTTGCTGTAACATCTTCGCAGATCGTTTTTCCGGTGCAAATATATACTCAATATCTACCTCTGAAGCCTCTGAAAAAAGAACCAGAAGCTCGTTTAAAATACCTTTATGCTGCGTGTCCACAAAATGATAGGGCGGGTAGTCTTCATCAGGCAATGCAATACGAAAACTATCCGCAACTGCAGAAGGTGACATAAGTAAGAAAAAAAGCAGACAGAATTGTTTCATAAATGCGATTCACATAACAAACTGGTTATTAAGCATACTACATTTACAAAAAAACGCAGCGTGTGCTGCGTTTTTAAAATAATACTAATTAAAAAGAATTAAATTCCATCGCCGTCAATATGTAGACCACATTCGCGATTTAAGCCAAAGAAACGCGTTTCTTCTTCAGTCATACCCGGCTCTAACTTACGTGTAGTATGCACATCTCCCATCGACACATAACCTTGCTCCCATAATGGGTGATACGATAAACCGTGCTTAGTTAGGTACTGATACACATCACGGTTTGACCATTCAATAATAGGATAAACTTTCACTGTGCCACGGCTAATTTCAATCACTTGCTTATCAGCGCGCGATGATGCTTGATCACGACGTAAGCCGCTAAACCATGTGCCTGCGTCAATATCTTTTAATGCGCGAGTCATTGGCTCAACTTTATTAAGCTGATTATATTGCTTAATACCCGCTTCACCTTGCTCCCATAGCTTACCGAATTTAGCCTCTTGCCATGCTGGGCTAAGGTGCGATTTATACACTTTTAAATTCAGTGATAAACGCTCGGTTAATTGCTCAATAAACTGATAGGTCTCTGGAAATAAATAACCAGTATCAGTAAGAACCACGGGAATATCTGGCTTTTGCGAGGTTACTAAATGCAACATCACAGCGGCTTGAATACCAAAGCTTGATGATAAAAATTGTGTGTCAGGCAAATTTTCAAGTGCCCACGCTACACGCTGCTCAGCAGTTAGCTCTTTAAGCATGCCATTTGCGTCAGCCAGCATCGCTGCTTGGCTTTCTTTATCAAGCTTTAAAATGTTTTTAAATTCACTCATAGTAAATTCCAAACCTTAGCCGATGTGTTGCATCGGCTTTAAATTATGCGTAAAAGTCGGTGACTGAGACTTTAACTTCAGCGACTATGCCTTTGCGGATCACAAAATCACCAAAACATTCGCCGTCATTACGTTCACTCGCCCATTGACCTATTAATTTATCAAAGGCTTCTAGATATACATCTTCACCGACATTTTCTAAATACAACTTAGGAATACGTGTGCCTTCAAGGTTACCACCTAAGTACACATTGTATTTACCTGGGCCTTTACCAACTAAACCTGCTTCTGCAAGCATTGCGCGGCCACAGCCATTTGGGCAACCAACAACACGCATAATGATGCTGTCATCAGGAATACCATGCTTAGCAAGTAACGCTTCGGTTTTTTCAATTAAACTTGGTAAGTAACGTTCAGCTTCTGCCATCGCTAATGGGCATGTTGGCAGTGCCACGCATGCCATTGAATTTTTACGCTGCTCTGAATCTTTGTCGTCAATCAAACCATGGTTACGGGCAATTTCTTCAATCACTGCTTTTTGATCTGCTGGCACACCGGCAATGATCAAATTTTGATTTGCCGTCATACGCATATCACCTTGGTGAACTTCTGCAATTTTACGACAACCTGTTTTAAGTGGTTTACCTGGGTAATCTAAAATACGACCACTTTGAATAAATAATGTTAAGTGATGCTTACCATCAATACCTTCAACCCAACCAATGCGATCCCCTCGATGAGTAAACTCAAACGGGCGACTCGGTGCAAATTTAACACCTGAACGCGCTTCAACTTCGGCCTTAAATACATCAGACCCTACACGGTCTAGCGTGTATTTAGTTTTTGCATTTTTACGGTTTGAGCGGTTACCCCAATCACGCTGAACAGATACCACATGCTCAGCAATTTTTAGCGTATCTTCTAACGCGATAAAGCCAAAGTCATCGGCTTTGCGTGGGTACGTTGCAGTATCGCCATGAGTCATAGCAAGGCCACCGCCCACTAAAACGTTAAAACCAACTAGCTTGCCGTTATCAGCAATTGCTACAAAGTTTAAGTCATTCGCATGCACATCCACTTCGTTATTTGGCGGAATGGTTACCGTAGTTTTAAACTTACGTGGTAAATAATTAGACCCCAAAATTGGCTCTTCTGTGGTCTGTGCTTTTTCGCCATTTAACCAAATTTCAGCATAGGCTTTAGTTTTTGGTAATAAATGTTCAGAAATTTTCGCAGCCCAATCGTACGCCTCTTGATGAAGCTCAGACTCAACTGGATTAGTTGTACACAGTACATTACGGTTAACGTCCCCAGCTGTAGCGATTGAGTCAATGCCCACGCTATCAAGCATTTGGTGCATGCCTTTAATATTTGGCTTTAATACACCGTGAAACTGGAATGTTTGACGGGTCGTTAAACGAATACTGCCGTAGCTGGTTTTGTCATCGGCAAATTTATCAATCGCTAGCCATTGTGCTGGCTGAATAATACCGCCCGGCATACGTGCTCGTAGCATTACGTTATGAAGTGGCTCAAGCTTTTGCTTGGCGCGCTCACCACGAATATCACGGTCGTCTTGTTGATACATACCGTGGAAGCGGATTAACTGAAAGTTATCAGCAGTAAAGCCACCGGTGATCTCATTTTGTAAATCTTGCTCAATCGTGCCGCGTAAAAAGTTACTTTCTCTTTTCAAACGCTCGTTATCAGAAAGCTTTACGTTTTTATCTTGTTCGCTCATGGTAAATCCTAAATTAGTTACAGTGACGGCTGTTAACTTTTAACAAAGTAAGCAACGTTTAACTTTAATAAACGTCTTTCTGATAGCGGTTGGCGCTACGTAAATCTTTTAAATACTGTTCAGCGTCTTCATCGTTTTTGCCACTATTTTCTTTGATGATATCAACTAAGGCTTGATGAACATCTTTCGCCATGCGGTTTGCATCACCACAGATATAAAAGTGCGCGCCGGCTTCTAGCCATTCAAATACGGCTTTACTGTTACTACGTAGCTTATCTTGTACATAGACTTTCTCAGCTTGATCGCGGCTAAACGCCACATCAACTTGGCTTAATAGACCAGATTTTAAGTAACCTTGAATTTCTACTTGGTATAAGAAATCTTGCGTAAAGTGTGGGTTACCAAAGAACAACCAGTTTTTACCTGATGCTTCACGGGCATCACGCTCTTGTAAAAATGCACGAAATGGCGCAATACCGGTACCTGGGCCTACCATGATCACCGGTGTTTCATCATTCGCTGGTAGGCGGAAGTTATCATTATGCTCGCTGAATACTTTAACTTTACAGCCTTCTTCAGCACGACGTGCTAAATAACCAGAACAACCACCTAAATGCTCGCTACCAAATGCATCAAATTCAACAAGGCCAATCGTTAAGTGCACTTCGTCTTCTACTTCAGCTTGGCTTGATGCAATTGAATACAAACGCGCTTGTAACTTACGCAGGCAATCAACTAATGTTTGCGCTTCAAGCACAGCTGGATTTTGACGGATCACGTCGAAGATTTGACGAGCTTCAATGTATTCACGCATTGCCGCTTTATCTTCAACTAGCTTTAATAACTCAGGCGTACCTGTCGCGATTGCGTATTTTTCAACAAAGCCAGGGTATGACTGAGTGAGCTCAAGTTTCTCGATTAATGCATCACGAACACTTAATTCAACATCACCTAACTTTACGCTCGTTGCGCCATCAATTTGAGTCAGTGTCAGCACTTCATCAACTAATGCTTCATCATTTAGGAAGTAAACACCTAGTGAGTCACCCGGCGTATAGGTAATATCTGAGCCTTCTAATGAAATTTCAACGTGACGAACATCTTTGCTTGAATCACGACCAGTAATCTTTTGTACTAAACTCAGCTCTGCCGCAAATGGGTTTTGCTTGGTATATTGGCTGGCAGCAATTGCTGGTGCACCAAATGAAACCACTTGCCCACCAGTTGCACCTTGCTGCGCTTTTAAATCAGGTTCAAACGCATCAAGTGCACCCGTGATCCACGTTGCCGCTTCATCATCATAATCAACATCTAAATCAGCGCGCTGATAAATAGTCTCTGCACCTAATTTATTTAAACGCTCTTCAAAATCTTTTGCCGTTTGGCAGAAGAACTCATAGCTTGAATCGCCTAAACCAATAACCGCTATTTTAACACCATCAAGCTTAGGTGCTTTTTTGGTTGCTAAAAATTCATGCAATGTTTCCGCATCTTCTGGCGGCTCACCTTCACCGTATGTTGAAACCACGACCGTAAGGAATTTTTCTTTTTTCAGGGCTGTTGGTTTGTAATCAGACATGCTTACTAGTTTCACGGCTAAACCACGTGATTCAGCCTGTTCTTTGAGCTTAGTTGCAACGCCTTTTGAGTTACCAGTTTGCGAGCCATATAAAATGGTCAACGCTGCCGCCTCACCTGCACTTGGCGCAGCACCTACAACACCACCTAAGTTGGCCGTATTGGCATTCGCAGCAAGGTAACCACTTACCCAAGCTTGCTGAATTGGATTAAGCTCAGCCACTAAACCTTGCAGCTTTTGTACTTGCTCTTGCGATAGCGGACTTGCTAGCGCATTAAGTTGACCTAACAACATGAATTGATTCCCCGTAACCCTGAAAGTTATCTGCGAAATGACACTATTTAAGTTAATCACTTTGCCTAAAATTTGCCTCAACTCTATGGCTACAATCTAGCCTTAGAGGATTCTTTGAGTGTGAAGAATAACGGGGTATGGGCGAATAAAAAAAGAATAGAATCTGCTTTGTTATTCCATTTAGTTATGAACTTATATAAATACCTTCAAAAACAGATTAAAAGCTAAAACTTGAGCAATTTAAGCTTTTACTTATAAATAGTAAATAAAGCGGTAACAAAAATAGTTCATAATTAAATCACTTATATTTGCAAACAGCTGAACATTAACAATTATGCAACATGGAAGTTGTAAGGTATATTATTCTAGTTCAGTTATAGAACATAAAAATAAAATAAAAGGAAACACCATGTCACACGGGACATATAAAAAGCACATACTAGCCAGTACACTATTGTGTACTTCACTATCAAGCGCAGCCACCATTACTAATGGTGGCTTTGAAAATTGGGTAAACGGTGCACCAGAAGGTTGGAGTACAATTGATTCTGGCATTGCTCTTTCAGCGAATAGCTCAGTAGTTAATTCGGGAGTATTAGCTGCTAAAGTAGTCGTCACAACCGCCAGCCAAAGTAGCACTGATCTATTACAGCAAGTTAACGTAGAAGCGGGACAAAGTTATTTATTCTCAACGTGGGTTTACCACACTGAAGGAGGTGTTAAAGCGCGCCTATTCGCCAACGGTTATCAAGGCTATTCAAATCCGGCACTATTAAACCAATGGCAAGAAATAAGTTATCAATACACCGCTTCGAGCAACACCACTATTGCTGTTGGACTGCGTTTTTACGATGTAAATGGCTTTGATGGCAATGAGACTGTGTATGTAGATAGCTTCACACCAACCGCAACGGTTACACCCCCACCGCCAGGCTGTGCTGATAACACTGTAGATTTAACACTCGCAACCGATAACTATGGCGAAGAAACCAGCTGGCAAATTACCAATCACCAAAATATTACGGTTGCATCGGGTAGCAGTTATACCGGCAACACAACTTATAACGAACAAGCCTGCCTTATTGATGGTGATTACACCTTTAGTATTTTTGATAGCTATGGTGATGGTATCTGCTGCTCATTTGGCAATGGCAGCTATACATTAAACCAAGGACAAACAGCCCTTGCCAACGGCGCTAGCTTTGAGCACTCACAAGCTACACCTTTCACATTAGGCAATACCGATCCTGTTACCCCACCCGTTGACCCTACAGGCTATTATGTAACTACACAGGGACTTACAGGCTACGCTTTAAAAACTGAGCTTTATAATATTATTAAAGGTCATAACTCACAGGGTTATTCTGCCATTTGGAGTTTTTACGATAGCGCATCTCGTGATAAGTATTTTGAAAATGACAACTCAATTCTCGATCGCTATTCAGAAAAACCAGCCGGGCAAGATAGCTTTAATTATGTAGCAGTGACTAATCAATGCGGAACTTATCGCAGTGAAGGCGATTGCTACAATCGAGAGCACTCTTTTCCTAAGAGCTGGTTTGGCGGTAAAGTTGAACCTATGAACTCGGATGTACATCATATTTTTGCAACCGATGGTTACGTTAATTCAAAACGCAGTAACTTTCCATTTGGTGATGTAGGCAGCGCAATATATACCTCAAGCAATGGCAGCAAACTTGGCACCGCTTCAAGTTCATTAAATTATTCAGGCACTGTATTTGAGCCAATTGATGAATTTAAAGGTGACTTTGCTCGCGCCTACTTTTATATGGCAACACGTTATGAGAACGTTATTGGTAGTTGGCAAAATAACACCACTTACAGCAACGCAGTACTTAATGGCACATCAAACCAAGTGTTTGAAAACTGGGCGGTAACTATGTTGGTTAATTGGCATAATAGTGATCCTGTCAGTCAACTTGAACTAGATAGAAACCAAGCCGCATTTGAGCATCAAGGTAATCGCAATCCATTTGTCGATCATCCTGAATTTGTAGAGATGATTTGGTAAAAAGACTCAAGCTAGGTTAGAAAGAAATAGCCCTCTTAACTGCGAGGGCTTTCTATCATCTAATTTGTAACATTATTTTTATAATAAAAATTAGATACTTTTTATTAACAAATGCCAACATTTCATATTAAACAATCAGATTGTGGAGAATTGCTAAATACTCTAAAGGAATATTAATTATCAAGAAATTCACTATATGAGGGAAGATAGTAAAACCAACCCAATTGAATGTTAATTCCAATATGTAGTCAAATATGTGTTCAAATACAATGAACAAAAAAACCTCATATCCACCAAGAAAACCACTTGAATCAGAACTTTCTTGTTTTACTTCTGGTTTTTCCTTATAGGTATTAATTGTGACGAAAACACAGTCTTTATAATTACTTTTATTATTCTTTTCTTCCATTATTTTTCCTTATTTAAAGGCACAACTGAACCCACATTAAGGTTACCTTGACGTGTATTGTTTATTTTTGTTTGAAGTAGAGTTGTGCTTGTGGGCTATTGAAATGATACATTACGATTGGATAACTTAGAGGTATTTTTAGTTAGCACCTCCTTTCTTGATTAATTTGATATGGTATCTATAACTTAAATGATTACTTATTTTTCCTTATTAACCACTGATAGAGCCATTATAAACCCAAAAGAAGACCCTGCCAAATAACACAAAATACAAGCAAAAGTCAAATTTAAATAAGCAAAAAATCAGCAATTTACAAATAATAATCTTAACGTATTAATAGCATTCCTTTGTGGTGACATAAATGTAATGCCAGCGTATACGCTTGCTTGCTGTTTCATTATTCTTTGAGGGCGAAGACAGAACGAATATTGCTAAGCGGCTAAATACAGCACGCGGCAGTATCAATAAATGGAATTAATATCAAAAGCCACAGAGCCGGGACGTCAGTAGTTGTGATCGTTGATGGTGCTGGTTGACATACTATTTATTGATACTGTACAACCATTTAATAATATAACGTTGATAAAGCTTCCACCTTACTCCCCGGAATTAAACCCAATGGAGCAAGTATGGAGTTGGCTACGGCAACACTGTCTATCAAATCGTGTATTTAGTGGTTATGAAGAAATAGTCGAACAGGTATCGCAAGCGTGGAATGGATCCATCTCAGTTCCTGGTACGGTTAAAAATGAGAGATTGGATAAAATTGACTTAATCTTTATGCAAATTGGTATTAACTCAGTACGATATAGGTCGTGATTTATCGCGACAACCGATATATGGAGGTGTGTTGCTTTCAGATGAGCGCCCGAGCGACACTGGCCACCTTGCACCTAGCTCGCTTTTTCACTTTCCTGCAGACGTAAAAAAGCCCGACTCTATGAGTCGGGCTTTCTTTATTTGGAGCCTGGCGATGACCTACTTTCACATAACAAATGCTACACTATCATCGGCGCTGTTTCGTTTCACTACTGAGTTCGGCATGGGATCAGGTGGGTCCAAAACGCT
>NZ_JABCJL010000026.1:0-72348 GCF_012952265.1 Pseudoalteromonas sp. NEC-BIFX-2020_015 | reverse complement strand
TTCAATCTGAGCCATGATCAAACTCTTCAATTAAAAGTTTTTTCTGTTCTCATCCAATAAAGAATGAAGAACCTGCTCAATGAATTCTGAATTTATTTAATATCTTTCGATATTGAATTGACTGTGCTGAATAATTATTAAAAATAACTATTCTGTTGGTCACTCAGTTTCTCTTTCGAGAAATCACATTGAGACTCTAAATTTTTTGCCTTGCTTACCTATCTAAAAAGAAAGTTAAGCTCGGCTGTTAGAACTCAATCTGTACGAGTGCCCACACAGATGATTGCTTTATATTGTTAAAGAACGTTGCGATTAAAGTTAAACTTTATCTCGCTAGGGCTGCGCATATTACGCTTTCCTATTTTTTTGTCAACACTTAATTTTTAGTTTCTTTTAAAGAATTTCAAAGTTAAGTTTTACTCGACTTACTTACCGTTTGTTCAGCGCTTTTCATTGCTGCCTAACGGGTCAGTGGATGCGCATTATAGGGATTATTTAGAGGCGGTCAATGCTTTATTTCAGTTTTATTAAATTAACTTCACTTTTGTACAAAACACATACAAACAAGTGCTTGCGGGGCTTTTTTGGTATATTAATCAAGCAAACATTGAGATAAAAAAGGCTACCGAGGTAGCCTTTTAAATAATACTATTTTTTAGTTGGTCTTTTCCAGCCATCGAGATTGCGTTGTTTACCTCGAGCAACGGCCAATTGTTCATCCGCGACAGTATTAGTAATCACGGAGCCAGCTCCAATGGTTGCCGTCGAACCAATATTTACTGGTGCCACAAGTGATGAATTAGAACCAATGAACGCATTATCGCCAATTATAGTTTTTGCTTTATTCACGCCATCGTAGTTACAGGTAATAGTACCAGCACCAATATTAACTTTTTCGCCAATTTCAGCATCACCTAAATAAGAAAGGTGATTTGCTTTAGAACCTTTTCCTAGGCGCGTTTTTTTCATCTCAACAAAGTTACCAATGTGAGAGTCCTCTTCCATGATTGCACCTGGGCGTAAACGTGCAAATGGACCAAGTGTGCATTTAGCTGCAACACTTGCTTCTTCAATTAAGGTATTAGCTTTAATAATGACATTATCGCCAATGGTACAATTTTTAAGTACGCAGTTAGGACCAATTTCAACATTATTACCGATTGTCACTTTACCTTCAAAGATAACGTTCACATCAATTAGTACATCTTCACCGGTGGTGACTTCACCACGAACATCAATGCGGGCAGGATCGGCAAGTGTTGCACCATTTAGCATTAGCTCTTCGGCTTGCCATGCTTGATAAGCACGCTCAAGGCCAGCTAGTTGCACACGATTGTTCGCGCCTTCAACTTCCATTGGATGATCAGGCTGTGCTGAACTTATTTCAACACCCTCGCTGTGCGCCATAGCTACAATGTCTGTTAGATAGTATTCACCTTGAGCGTTATTATTTGAAAGATTGCCTAACCAACTTTTTAGTAATCCACCATTAACAGCCATAATACCTGTATTAACTTCTGTAATAAGCAACTGTTCAGGTGTTGAATCTTTTTGTTCAACAATACCTACTAGCTTGCCATTAACTCGAAGCATACGACCGTAGCCATTTGGGTTAACCAAATCCACGGTTAATACAGCTAAGCCATTTTTAGGAGTAGCGGCAAGTAAACGTTCAAGTGTTGATTGTTTTGTTAACGGCACATCACCATATAAAACTAAAACAGTATCGTTATCATTAATATGTTGGTTTGCTTGGGCAACAGCATGACCGGTGCCAAGTTGCTCTTCTTGCAGTACCCAGTTTACGTCGTTATCGGCAAGTTGTTGTTGTAATAATTCGCCGCCATGACCATAAACTAAATTCGTTGAAGTCGCTCCTAATGCATTGGCGTTATCAATGACATGTTGCACCATTGGTTTACCAGCCACTTTATGAAGAACCTTAGGTAGAGCTGAACGCATACGAGTACCTTTACCCGCAGCAAGAATTACTGTAGTCAGAGACATTAAAACAATATCCTTCTTTCTTTGTTTTATTGAAATGAGTAACCATGTGTAAATTCAAAAAGATTACGTAAGTCACATCATGTGCACATACTCAATGGCAATCTAGCAGTAGCCACTGAATCTAAGCTGAAATTACAAATCGCTTTATTATTGTCATATTGTAACGGGGATTGATGAAGGATATAAGTAAAATATTATGACAGTATTCCAATAACCTTATCTGTAGTAGTAAATCCATAAACTACTACAGATAAGGCACATAATCTGTATGAAAGTTAGGTGCAATGGTTTTTATTTAATTCTTATGTTTGCGCTTGAGAAATACTTGCGTCTTAATAAATCGTGAATTACAAATTCCTGCTCTCTACCATAGGCTTTAAACATGCGGTTATTGTGCATATGTAAAAGAGAACTTAATAATGAATCACGAGAGCAATTGAGCTGTTTTTTATTTATTAGTACATTTAGAGCTTTTACAACGGGTTCTACCTTATGTTGCCATTGCTCAAGCAAAGTAAATAAAGCTTGTTGGTTTTCATCGCGTTTACCTCCTATTTTTTGCAACTTATCAAAGTCCTCTTCGAGTTGATTTTGATATTCCCTAAAACGATTTCCAAGCTGCTTACGCAAAGTACTGTTTTCATTAAATTCACTACCAAAACCATCCCTTAATTGACTAACTAAAGCTAAACGAGCTTCATTGCTATAGTTAAATAAATTAAGCAGCTGATGTGTGCAGTTTAATGCTATACGCCAGCGTACATCTTCGCCATATTCATCAATTAATACACAGGCTTTTGCTATTAACTCACTGTCATACATAAACAGTGATTCGACCAAAGCCATAGATTCAGGGCCACCATAGCGCTCGACTTCACGTTCATAGGTCATCAATTCAACTTTATGTAACTCTCCACTTTCAATCATTGGATCAAGTAACGCATTAAGTTTTAGTAACAGCTGCCCACACAATATATTTGGCTTACCATGAAAACGCAGGCGAATGTGCCAATCAGGATCACCGTATCGAATAAAGAACCATTTATCATACAGTTCATGGTTGGCTTCAATTAACGGCTGCAGCTTATCAGATAAAAGCTGCTCAACTAATGAATTACCTGAATATATTTTTAAGCTCAGCCATTGTGAGCCAGCACTAAACCTACGCTTTATTGGTGCAGCTGTAATGTTACCGATTGGATTATCTGCAAAATGGCTTAATACTTTGGCTTGTTCGTTCTTAAAGGGCACGATCACTTCATTAGTATAATGATGCCCTTGAATATCTTTTACTCTAGAAGTAAATTGCGATGTTAATACCTCTTTCAACTCTACTTTTATCTGCCCTTTAGTTTCTGCTAATAATATATCTAACATAGCTGGGTTACGTAAATCCAGCTGCAATATATTATCAGCTATCGCATAATTTACCTGGTAGTCTAATTGGTACTCTGTAAAAAGAACGTTCAGCTTTTCAAACTGAAACTGCCCTTTAACAGCTATTTCTTCAAGTTTTTTACGATCAACTCGCCATGTTTTTTCACTAAGAATTAAATTATCTAACATAATACGCGGAACAAAACTAGCTCGAGCAGTACTCGATGGCATGCTAAAACTAGGCGCTCGCCCATCTTGATGCTGTAGCATGCATAGAAATTTATAAGCACTTAGACTGCGTGATGTGTAGTTGTGCGCACACGATAAACGAGGAATGACCTGTTTATTTAATCGTTTACTCCAGAGTTTAACTTGCTGTCCTTCAACCCAAACATATAAGTCGCTTAAAGGAATTTGATACTCGTTATCAAGGCTGCTGTCAGCCATAAAAACAATTTCGTATTCACGCAAATGA
The DNA here is from genome assembly GCF_012952265.1 of Pseudoalteromonas sp. NEC-BIFX-2020_015. Lineage (NCBI taxonomy): Bacteria > Pseudomonadati > Pseudomonadota > Gammaproteobacteria > Alteromonadales > Pseudoalteromonadaceae > Pseudoalteromonas > Pseudoalteromonas sp. NEC-BIFX-2020_015. The sequence goes on along the minus strand of NZ_JABCJL010000026.1, from coordinate 68,489 downwards.
GGACGTGCAATTACATTGCCTGGTCGCCCTTCTGGCATGTGGACAACTTCTGCAAAAATAACTTCAGATGAATGTGCCTGCTCTTGTTTTAACTCTTCGACCACAGCATTTTTTAAGCCATCGTCTAAATGACAAAACCGACCTAATAAATTGGCAGATGAAGGGCCAAAACAGCCATTAAATTTAAATATAGGTTGCTGCTTATCATCTTCATATAAGCTGAGCATCGTCGCAAAAGAATATGGATAACCTGTTACTGCTTCTTTATTGGTCACTTGACTCTTAAGCTCTTTGCTCTTAAGCGTAATCGATACTTTATTACGGTTTTGTGGCAGACTAACCGCCTCTTCTATAATTGAATCGATTAAACTCACTTCTGGCGTAATATTTTGACTACGGCTACCACGAGCAAGGTTCAGTCCTGCCACCAAAGGTGCTTCGTAGCCTGTCTCACTTGATATACCAATGCCTGACTCATCATCTAAAATAACATCAAGTGGAACAAATTGACCTTCGAAGCGTGCGTTAAATTGAGTGATAAAATGCGACAATGGATTGTTTTTTTCACTCAAACTCAGGCCAGAAAGTAATTCTAGCTGTCTTTGCACACGATTTACTTCCAGTTCACTCAGCTGACAGGTACTAAAATTACGATAGATATCAGCCTGGAAAAGTTTATTTTCTTCTGCTTTAACTGGCAATTGCTCTAAATGTGTCAGCAGTTGCTTATAAGGCGCAATACTTCCTGTTTTGTCGTTATCTAATTGCTCGATTTGTGCCAAGGCAGTCGCGAGATGATCAGCTGTTTCGTGCTCTTTAATCGTTTGAATCGATTTTAATAAGGCATGATCAGGGGAATCTCCTGTTAAAGGGAGAGGAATATCAGCAAGCAATATGCCTTCATCGATTAAGTCTTGAATATACGCTTCTACATCTTCTTTTTCAGCTTCTTCATATTTAGTATAAAATGCCTCACATAAATCGTTAAAACATACTCCGGGTTTAGCAGTATTTAAAGCAAATTGAAAATATTCATCACTTTCCACCGCACTTAAACGATATTGCATTGACTTATCTGAAAGATAATTTTCTATGTAACGACATTGATTAGCAATAAAATAATGTGATGAGTTGGGTTTATATTTAAGCGTGTCGGAGCGAGAAGCATGTTTAACAAAGTGATCTTTTAATGCATTTAAATAAAACATATCTAGGCGCGTTTTACGGTAATCTTGCGTGTAATCACCTACCGTTAAGTTACTATTTAAGGCTATATCTCCTTTATGCACGCCTGAAAACAGCCCAAATGGGGTTGGCCTTGTGCACATTCGAATCATGTATTTGATCAAAGCATGAGCTACTTTTTTACCTTGCTTTGTATGCGGTTTTTCACGCCATTGATTTATACGCTCTAGTAACGAAGGGCTAGCAAGATAGATAGCCTCTTCAACTCCCCGCATAGCTAACCATTGCTCAAGTATTAAATTATTATCAACTGACGCGTCATTAAGCTGATCAAGTTGTTCAACTGAAAGACGTGGGGTACGTATTACAAAAAAATTGGCACATTTTATTTTATTCGACATTGTTACTTCCTTATGTCCTTTTCTACGCCATGAGTAAACAATCGGTCCAATCGACATCACCAGTTAATGCACTCACAAGCACCAAGCCAATTCCAGAATAGCCCATCAAAAAACCAAAATTTTCACTATAAGCATCTTCAATACCATTGTAAGAGTATAAACTCTTAACTCCTTCTTCTTTATATTTATCTAACCCATATTGTAACCAGTTTTGTGCAGCTTGCTGTAATTCCGGATGTGGCATTAACTTATTAAGTAATTGAAAAATAGTTACTAACCCAAAAAAACCATGGCACACTCCAGCATCTTTTATGTAAGCTGATTTTGCATTACGCTTAGCTGCATGGCGGGCAATTCCTAGCGCACGATCAACATAGCAGGGCTTATCTAATGCCAGCCCTACACGTGCAAGTGTCAATGCAATTGTCATATCACCATAACACCAGCCAAGTCGAGAATTATGACCGTCCCCAGCACATGACCCAAAACAAGCTTTACCAGTAAAATCTGGATTCTGATTAACTAACAACCAATCACAGCTGCCTACCAATAATTGGTATACTTGATCTTTTAGTGCTGGAACTTTAAGGGCAGGTAATAACGCGGCTATAATACCGGGTACGCCGTGCGCTAAGCCCAGATTATGCTCGAGGCTTGTTTTATCTTCTTTTTCCAAGCGATAAACTGAATCAATAGGCTGAGACCAAGTAATGTGGCCATTATCAAGATATGTTGCAGTACTGACAAAGCCTGCTACCACCTTACTGTAGAGCGCTGTTTGATCGGTAAATCGAGCTCGCCTTGCCGCATAAGGCGCAAAGCCACCAAGGCCAAGTACCATTTCGATTTCACCAACCCAAGCTCCCTCATGTGACAATGCCTTAATAAACAAAAAATCAACATCTTCAAGTAACTCACTATCATAGTCACTACTCTCTGACTGATTTAAATATTCAAGTACCCATGCTTGCCCAGCAAGACCGTTACTTAATTCAAATGATTGTTCAATTAGACGATCTTGTAATTGTTCGAGCTTTTCGGCAAAAAGCGTTTCATCAACTAAAGTTTCATCTAATTTATGCGCATTATAGAGAAACAGTAAATGGCCAGCTAAACCGCTGAGAAGCCCATGGTTAATATCATGTGTTAACACTTCTGATACTTTTTCTGAAAGCATGTTAATAGCTAATTTAATTTCATCATATCGAAAATCTTTTACTAACCCATTATTTTCCATTACTTTCCTTGAACTAAAAAGTTCCTGCCCCAGTTACCCGTGTACATTAAAGGTACTTAAAAAAGAACGTTTTTTCAACAAAAAAGAAACAAAAACAATTGAAATGCGATTTTATTTAACATATGGTATCTGAACCCAAAACGGGAATAACTGTTAGAAAACCACAATTCAAGGAAATAACAATGAAATTAAAATTGAACAAAAAGAAAATGAAAACGCTTTCTACAGACAATAACTCTATCCCAGCAGCAATGACTCCACTAGTTGCAGGCGGACAACAAGACATCAATAGTAGCTATCCATCTTACCGTAACTGTGGTGGCGGCGGTGGCGGTCCTGTATCTATAGATTATGGTCCAACTTGTGGTCAAGGTTATACTTGTAGGGATGTATACTAAACATAATATTTAGTAAGCCTGTAAATTAGGCTTATTATAAGATAAATGATAGCACTTGTAGTACGTGCTATCATTTTTACTTAATGATCTACCTGCTTACTTCAACAACATAATAAACTAACCTCTATTGAGTACTGCCCACCCAGAGAATGAAAAATAATATTAAAATACTGCATAAAAAGAATAGACAGCGCCTACATTAATAACACGAATTGATTGCTAGCAGCAGTTATAAAAAAAGCCGCCCGTATAAGCAAAAATGTAAGCCTCAGATCAGTCATACACTCGTTAATGGTAGTATCTATTTAAAAATCTCTTAATGAATTATTTACACAGTTAGTGCCTTAACTACACTAAACAAATCCATATAAAATAAACAAGCGGCCTTAATGGTATAAACTAATTAAAGCTTTTAGGCCTTTTACCTATCATTCAGTTTTAACGAGTTGAGCTTAATTTCCCTATCGGCTGATGCAATAGTCTCTTTTCTATGCGCAATAATCACCCGGGTAATATCTAGATGGGAAACAGCAGTATTAATATCACTTTCTAAACTTGTATCAAGGTGACTCGTAGCTTCATCCATAAATAAAATCTTAGGTTGTTTGTATAAAGCCCGTGCCAATATTATTCGCTGCTTTTGCCCACCAGATAAACTTGATCCCATATCACCAATCAAGCTATCGTAGCCCATTGGCATTGAACTGATATCATTATGAATAGCAGCTAATTCGGCACAATACACCACCCTTTCCATATCTAACTGCGTATCAAAAAAGGCGATATTGTCAGCAACGGAGCCTGATAATAATTCATCATCTTGCATCACCACTGCAATTTGTTGACGGTATTGTCGTGCCCCAATTTTATCAAGCGCTACACCATCAATTAATACTTCACCACTCTTTGCAGCGTTTAGCCCAAGCATTACCTTTAAGAGTGTTGATTTACCACAACCAGACGGCCCTGTTATAGCAACTGATTCACCAGATTTAATGTATAAACTTAAATTATTTAATACATTAGGGGTGGCATCTGAATATGCAAAGCACAAGTTTTTAACCTCAATATTACCTTCAATTTTGTGCTGTTTAACCAGCTCAGGTTGTAAGTCTTCTTTTTCTGTCATAGCGATATCTGCTATTCGCTCAAAATGTAAACCGAGCATTTTAAACTCAATAAGTTTCTCGATTAAATTCGCTGTTTTTTCCATAAATTGGCGTTTATATGACATAAAGGCAAACAACATCCCGGTACTAAAACCACCTTTGATCACTAAATGTGCGGCTAAATACACTACAATTATATTTTCGATTCCAAAAAGCGCTCGATTTATTGCATCATAGCCAATTTTATAATTTCCTAAACGGATGTTTTGATTAATCGCATTTGCATAACGATTTTGCCACTGACCTTCGCGCTTAACTTCAGAGCCAAACAGTTTAATAGTTTGAATACCTCGCACCGTTTCCATGAAATTAGAGTTTTCTTCAGCACGCGCCATTATCTCCTGCTCACTAATTGTACGAAATGGCTTGTACATAATAATGCGAACAGCTGCATAAGCAAAGACAGCAACCAGAACTACAACTGAAAGTGCTGGGCTATAAAAAAAGATCATGGCCAAAGTAATAACAGCCATTAAACCATCGATTATCGCTTCAATAACGCCTGTGGTAAGCAACCGCTTCACTTCTTGTAACGAACCAAAACGAGAAACAACATCACCCATGTGACGTTTTTCAAAATAGGAAAGAGGCAAACGCACTAAATGATGAAACAAATTGGCCCCCAACTGTATATTCATCTGATTACCAAAGTGCAATAAAGTAAAGCCACGTAATGCGTTAGTCGCAATTTCAAACACCATCACCAGTAAAAATCCAACGGCTAGTATCGTTAATAACGAAGTATCTGATGTTAATATCACATCATCAATAACCAATTGAATATAGTAAGGAGCCGCTAAAGTAAAAACTTGCAACAATATTGATAGAGTGAAAATTAGTATTAGTGATTGTTTTAAACCTGATATCCGACTCCAAAAATCAGAAAATCTTAATGTTGGCTTCGTTTCTTGTTTTTCAAAGCTTTTAGTTGGGGTAAGCTCTAATGCGATACCTGTAAAATGTTTAGACGCCTCCTCAAAGGTTAAAGTTTTTTCACCCGAAGCAGGATCGTGAATTACAATACGCTTTTCGTTGGCTTTTTTAAGAACAACAAAATGATTCATATCCCAATGTAAAATACAGGGGGCTTGCAGAGCATCTAAATCTTCAAGCTCTATTCGTAACGGCCGCGAAGAAAGATCTAACTTTTCAGCGAACTGCATAATATCAAGCAGTGTAGCTCCTTCTAAAGAGATACTAAAACGCTGTCTTAGTGAGACAAGATCACTTTGATAACCATGATAAGAGGCTACCATTGCCAAGCTAGCTAACCCACATTCTGCAGCCTCTGATTGTAGAATAATCGGTAAAGATAAGCGCGACCAAAATTGTAATTTATTGACGGGTAAATCGTCATCATTAAGCATAATAAGCTGACTTCCTATTGTTATTACTACAGCTGACCTTTAATACTAAATACGGGGTCAAATAACCAGCGCAATAATGAACGCTCTTCAATGACAATATCGGCATCAAGCATCATTCCAGCTCGCAGTTCCATCGCTTTTCCGTAGGCTTGTATAGATTGCTCATTTAATGTAACCACCACTCGATAAGCAGGCTCGATAATTATTCCTGGCGTGCTAGTTTCTTCTGGTAGAATAACACTACTACTTACTTCTTTTATCGTACCAGCAAACACACCAAACCTTTCATATGGAAACGCATGGTATCTTAAGCGTGCAATTTGCCCAGCTTCTATAAAGCCAAAAGCAGATGTGGGAACATAAATTATGGCTTGCATTTCACTATTTTCTGGCAATACAGTTAACAAGCTTTGCCCTTGTGTAACATTTTTACCCGCATTAACGAGTAAGCCGCTAACAACCCCTGATTTAGGAGCTCGTAGCTCCCCCATTCGCTGCTGCTCTATAGAGGAAAGTTGTATCTTCAGATCAGCTTTTTGCGACTCTAATTGCGACCACCTTTGGCTTTGCTCTAGCGGTAGTTTTTCTAATTGGGATTGGAGTTGTTTAATTTGATTAGTTAGTGTTAAGCGCTCAGATTTAATATTGGATGCCTGTTGTTTTAATGACAATAGAGTATCTTTCTGTCTTTGTAATTCCAGCTCTGAAATATAACCAGACCCTTTCAAGGTACTAATTTGGTTTATCATTTGTTCATTTAATTGCAAGCGCATATTAAAGGTTTTCGATTGACTATCAAGCTCTGCCAACCTAGCAATCGCATTGCGTTTTTGCTCTTCTAGTTCTAACCCATCAAGTTCGTCTTGGCTTTTTTGTTGTACAAGTTGTGATTCTAAGTTCTGCAGTTGAATACTGTATTGATTAAGTAATGCTTGATTGAGCTCTAAGCCTTGTTTTGAATGCTTAGCAGAAGCGATACGCAAAATAGTTTGCCCAGTTTTGACAAGCTCGCCTTCTCTAACTAATACTTCAGAAATAATACCAGTTTGTGGGGCTTGAAGACGTAGTAATCCAGTATTTGGCTCGATCACACCATTTACCCGCTCTTTACGTGTATATTTTCCAATTGCAAGAAAACACAAACTAATAATAACAATTATTATAATTAAAAAAGTTAGCTTTTTAAAAACAGGTGGTTGTACTAAAGAGATAGCACCTTCTAAATGATGACGTTTATTTTCTAGCACTTCTTTGCGAAATAGGTTTTCCATAGTTTTTAGTAAAATTATTGTTAATATTTTTATAACGAACTCACAATGTACCACGAGAATACATAAAAAGGAACGCGAGCTGTACCTTTAAAAACAACAATTTTCTTACCTTCTATTACTCATTAAGTTAATAAGATATACAACACGCTAATTCACCCATCAGCTAGCCAAGAAGGATGATCTGATAACAATACATCATTATTTTTAATACTCATTAAAAATAATAACAGGCACAAAAAAGCCCACATAAAGTGGGCTTTTAAAAAACCAGATTGGCTTACTTTTTACGTAATTGCTGAATAACACGTAACTGAGCGATTGCTTCAGCTAGTTGTACAGCTGCTTGGCTATAGTCTAGCTCCGCAGATGTACCACCTTGTGCCATTTGTTTCTCAGCGTCACGTTTAGCTTGCTCTGCAGCTTGTTCGTCTAGGTCTTCACCACGAACGGCTGTATCTGCAAGTACAGATACAATGTTCGGTTGAACTTCTAGCGTACCACCTGCAATGTAGATGAATTCTTCTTCACCAAATTGCTTAACTAAACGTACCATACCAGGTTTTAGGGCAGTGAGTAGTGGAGCGTGGCCGGCGTTAACACCTAGCTCACCTTCACTACCACTTACTTGAATAGATTCAACAAGACCAGAGAATATTTTACCCTCTGCGCTTACTACATCAAGATGTACAGTCATAGCTGCCATACTACCCTCCTAGTTACATGCTTTTGGCTTTTTCTTGAGCTTCTTCGATAGAGCCAACCATGTAGAACGCTTGCTCTGGCATGTGGTCGAATTCACCACTTAAAATACCTTTAAAGCCAGCAATTGTATCTTTTAGTGATACGTATTTACCAGATGCACCTGTAAACACCTCTGCCACGAAGAATGGCTGAGATAGGAAGCGCTGGATTTTACGTGCACGAGATACTAGTTGCTTATCTTCATCAGAAAGCTCGTCCATACCTAGGATTGCAATGATGTCTTTAAGTTCTTTATAACGCTGAAGAACTGTTTGAACGCCACGTGCTGTATCGTAGTGCTCTTGACCAATTACTAATGGATCAAGTTGACGTGAAGATGAATCAAGTGGATCTACCGCAGGGTAAATACCAAGTGATGCGATATCACGTGAAAGTACTACAGTTGCATCTAAGTGAGCAAAGGTAGTTGCTGGAGATGGATCCGTTAAATCATCCGCAGGTACGTATACCGCTTGGATTGAAGTAATTGAACCAGTCTTAGTAGAAGCGATACGCTCTTGCAGTACACCCATTTCTTCAGCAAGTGTAGGCTGGTAACCTACCGCTGATGGCATACGACCAAGTAGTGCAGATACTTCTGTACCAGCAAGTGTATAACGGTAGATGTTATCTACGAAGAAAAGTACATCGCGACCTTCGTCACGGAACTTTTCAGCCATAGTAAGACCTGTTAACGCTACGCGTAAACGGTTACCTGGAGGCTCGTTCATCTGACCGTATACAAGCGATACTTTATCAAGTACGTTTGAATCGTTCATCTCATGGTAGAAATCGTTACCCTCACGTGTACGCTCACCAACACCTGCGAATACTGAGTAGCCGCTGTGCTCGATTGCGATGTTACGGATAAGTTCCATCATGTTTACGGTTTTACCAACACCGGCACCACCGAATAAACCAACTTTACCACCTTTAGCGAACGGACATACAAGGTCGATTACCTTGATACCAGTTTCTAAAAGCTCAACTGAACTTGATTGCTCTTCGTATGAAGGCGCTGCACGGTGAATAGACATACGGTCTTCTTCGCCGATTGGACCAGCTTCATCGATTGGCTCACCAAGTACGTTCATGATACGACCAAGTGTTGCTTTACCAACTGGAACTTGAATCGCTTCACCTGTGTTTGATACAGCAGCACCACGACGTAAACCGTCTGTAGTACCTAGTGCGATAGTACGTACCACACCGCCACCTAGCTGTTGTTGGACTTCTAGAGTCAAACCAGCTAAATCGCCATCTGATACTTTTAGCGCGTCATATACGGCTGGCACGTTGTCTTGTGAAAATTCAATATCCACAACGGCACCGATAATTTGGACGACCTTACCTAAACTCATGTCTATTCCTCTCTTTAATCTTTGCCTGAAGCATTAAACTGCAGCTGAACCAGAACAAATCTCACTAATTTCTTGTGTGATTGCTGCTTGGCGAGCTTTGTTATAAATAAGCTGTAAATCATCCATAAGGTCACCAGCGTTATCAGTTGCAGCTTTCATTGCAACCATACGGGCAGCCTGTTCAGAAGCAGCGTTTTCAACCACACCTTGGTATACTTGAGATTCAATAAAGCGTACTAACAGCGCTTCTAAAATCGCGTCTGGGTTTGGCTCATACAAGTAATCCCACGAGTGGGCAGATACTTCTTTTTCAGCTTTTGGCAAAGGGAGTAACTGATCTATAATTGGCTCTTGCTTCATGGTATTAACGAAGTTGTTATATACCAAGAATAAACGGTCAATCTTCCCTTCAGAAAATGCATCTAGCATGATCTTTACAGGACCAATAATATCCTGAATAGAAGGTTTATCTCCTAAGCCCGCTTTTTTAGCGAGTAGTTGACCACCAAAACGTTGGAAGAAACCAGCAGCTTTACTGCCTAAAGTTGCAAACTCTGCGTCTACACCTTTTTCTTTCCACGCTTTAACATCTAGTGCAACTTGCTTAAACTCATTTGAGTTAAGACCGCCACACAGACCACGGTCTGTAGAGATAACAATATAACCAACTCGTTTTACTTCACGCTCTTCTAAAAAAGGGTGAGTAAAATCAAGATTTGCTTGAGCAACACGACCAATCACTTTACGTAATTTTTCAGCGTATGGACGGCTTGAAGCCACACGTTCTTGCGCCTTTTTCATTTTAGACGCAGCAACCATTTCCATTGCGCTAGTGATCTTTTGAGTATTTTTAATACTACCGATCTTGCTTTTAATCTCTTTTCCGCTGGCCATGACTCTCTCTCCGAATCAAGGTGTGCTTTAGTTACCTAAAGCGCACCATTAATAACTAAATTACCAAGTTTGCGTAGACTTGAACTTCGTTAGAAGGTCTTTAAGCTGCGCTTCGATCTCGGCGTTGTAGTTACCAGTTTCATTGATTTGAGCCATAAGCTCTGCGTATGTGCTATTTGCATAAGAAAGTAAAGCCGCTTCAAAATCCATGATCTTAACGATCTCGATATCTTGAAGGAAACCTTTCTCAGCTGCAAATAACGACAAAGACATTTCAGCAACAGACATTGGTGCGTACTGTTTCTGCTTCATTAACTCTGTTACACGCTCACCATGCTCAAGTTGAGCACGTGTTGCATCATCAAGGTCAGACGCGAACTGCGAGAACGCAGCTAATTCACGGTACTGAGCTAGGGCTAGACGAATACCGCCACCTAGTTTCTTAACGATTTTAGTTTGTGCAGCACCACCAACACGCGATACCGAGATACCAGCATTTACTGCCGGACGGATACCTGAGTTGAATAAGTCAGTTTCTAAGAAGATCTGACCATCGGTGATAGAGATAACGTTAGTCGGTACGAACGCAGAAACGTCGCCGCCTTGAGTTTCAATGATTGGCAATGCCGTCAATGAACCAGTTTGACCTTTCACTTCACCATTGGTGAACTTTTCAACGTAATCAGCGTTTACACGCGATGCACGCTCAAGAAGACGAGAGTGAAGATAAAATACGTCACCTGGGTATGCTTCACGACCTGGTGGACGCTTAAGTAGCAATGAAATTTGACGGTAAGCAACTGCTTGCTTAGACAAATCATCATATACGATTAATGCGTTTTCACCACGGTCACGGAAGTATTCACCCATAGTACAGCCCGCGAACGGTGCTAAGTACTGAAGTGCCGCTGATTCAGAGGCAGATGCAACAACTACGATAGTATTTGCTAGTGCACCGTGCTCTTCTAATTTACGTACTACGTTAGCAATAGTAGATGCTTTTTGACCAATCGCTACATACACACACTTAACGCCTGTGTCTTTTTGATTGATGATTGCATCGATTGCTAGTGCAGTTTTACCTGTTTGGCGGTCACCGATCACAAGTTCACGTTGACCACGACCAACTGGAATCATCGCATCAATAGATTTATAACCAGTTTGCACTGGCTCATCTACAGATTTACGCTCGATTACACCTGGTGCAATTTTTTCTACAGGTTCAAACCCGTCGTTATCTAAAGCGCCTTTACCATCGATAGGTGCACCTAGTGTGTTTACAACACGACCAAGTAAACCAGCACCAACAGGAACTTCTAGGATACGACCAGTTGTGTATACTTTTACGCCTTCAGTAAGATCCGCGTACGGACCCATTACTACTGCACCAATTGAGTCGCGCTCAAGGTTTAGTGCGATAGCATAACGGTTGCCTGGAAGCTCAATCATCTCACCTTGCATACAGTCAGCTAGACCGTGGATGCGGATGATACCGTCAGTAACAGATACGATAGTACCTTCGTTACGAGCTTCACTTACAACTTCGAACTTCTCAATACGTTGTTTGATCAGATCTGAAATTTCAGTGGAATTAAGTTGCATGCTCTTTTTCCCAATTACGATTGTAGTGTTGTGGCTAAGCGGTTTAATTTACCGCGAACTGAGCCGTCGATTACAGTGTCACCAGCCTTAATGATAAGACCACCAACCACTGCAGCGTCTTCACTACAATTCAGCTTAACTTTGCGTGCGAAACGTTTTTCAAGTGCCGCTACCAATGTCTCTTGCTGCGCTGCAACAAGAGGGGTTGCCGAAATCACATCTACTTCGATTTCTTTTTCGTACTCTGCTTTAAAATTAGCAAATAACTTAGCAACCGCAGGTAAAGCGACTAAACGTCCATTTTCAGCCATCACCTTCACTAGGTTCTGACCTTGTTCGTTGAGCTGCTCTGCACAAATTTTAATAAATAACTCAGCTTGTGCAGTAGCATTAGGCAATCCAGCTAAAATAGCAGATGCTTGTTCATCACTGGCAACGTGGCCAGCAAAAAACAGCATCTCATTCCAACTGTCAATAGTGCCTTTTTCAACGGCAAGTTCAAAAGCCGCTTTAGCGTATGGGCGAGCGATAGTAGTCAATTCAGACATGCTCATACCCTCCTAGTTACAGCTCAGCGACAAGTTTTTCAACGATGTCACTATGTGTGGCTTGATTGATTTCGCGCTCTAAAATTCGTTCTGCGCCAACCACTGCAAGAGTAGCTACTTGCTTACGTAGCTCTTCTGTTACACGGTTACGCTCAGATTCAATTTCAGAATGCCCTTGAGCAATAATTTTTTCACGCTCTTGCTGACCACGAACTGTTTCTTCGTCAACAATTAGCACTGCACGCTTTTTAGCTTGTTCAATGATATCTGCCGCTTGAACTTTTGCATCTTTAAGCTGTTCTGCAGCTTTCTTTTGCGCTAGTTCTAAGTCTTTTTCGGCTCTATCAGAGGCAGCTAAACCATCTTCGATTTTTTTCTGGCGAGCTTCAATTGCACCGTTTAGTGGTGGCCATACGTATTTCATACAAAATAATACGAACACCGTAAATGCAATTAATTCACCGATAAGAGTGGCGTTTAAGTTCACAACCGCTCCTCCTTAAATAGTAAGCTGTTCAAAAAATAAAATTAAAGTACGAACAACAATACCATCGCGATACCAACACCAATCATTGCTACAGCATCGATTAGACCAGCTAGGATGAACATCTTAACTTGTAGTGAAGGTGCAAGCTCAGGTTGACGCGCACATGCTTCAAGGAATTTACCACCCATGTTACCGAAGCCGATAGCTGTACCGATAGCACCAAAACCAATTAGTAGAGCAACAGCGATAAACTTAATTGCTTCAGGCATTGATAATACTTGTTCCATTTTTTTCTCCAAAGTTTCAATTGTAAATTAAAGTTAAAAGTAAAATTGTAAATATAAAAATTAATGATTATCCGAGCTTGCCATGCTTAGGTATACAACTGTCAGCATCATAAATACGAATGCTTGTAGTACGATTACCAAGATATGGAATACAGCCCAAATAAAGTGCAGTGGTAACTGCATTAAACCTACCGCGCCGATCAAGATGAAAATCAACTCACCAGCGTATAAATTACCGAACAAACGTAGCGCTAACGAGAAAGGCTTAGCAACTAACGCGATTAATTCTAGTAATAAGTTACAAGGGATTAGAAACACCATTGCTAGCTTATTATTAGAACTAAATGGGTGAAGCGTCAGCTCTTTAACAAAGCCAAGCACACCTTTAATTTTGATTGAGTAACCGATCATCAAAATAAACACACCCAACGCAAGCGCAGCGGTTAAGTTGATATCAGTAGTAGGTACAATTTTCATGTACACGTCGTGTGAATCCATACCGAAGGCAGTTTCACCAACTAAACCAGCAAATGCAGGTAAGAAATCAACCGGTATTAAATCCATTAAGTTCATCAAGAACACCCAAACAAAAATTGTTAGGGCTAGAGGTGCTATTAGTTTGCTTTTACCATGGAAGGTATCGCGTACATTATCACCAATGAACTCAACGATCATTTCAATAAAGCACTGAAACTTACCAGGTACACCCAGTGTTGATTTTTTAGCGGCACTACGGAAGATCCATAAAAATAAAAGACCTAAACCGATAGACCATGCGAGGGTATCCACATGCCATGTCCAGAATCCACTGTCCGCACATGCTTTATTGAAGGCAAGACCGGTATCGGTCGAGCACATCTTCGCATTGGTCAAGTGGTGCTGAATATGGCTAGATAGAGTAACTTCTTCTGCAGCCATGTTATATCCCAAAAGTTAATGTTTAAAAAAAACGGGTGCAAACAATCCAGTAAATAACGCCAGTACATAACTACTAAAGAAAGGTAACAAAATTACCGGAAAATGCTTTAGCACTAGCGCAAACAATATGATTGTAAGCATAAATTTTAATCCGTTACCGCGCTTTAACGAGGTATACGCTTGATTTGCTCGGCTTGCACCCATATAACGAAATGCATAAACGGCAAATACACAGTGAGGAAGTACGGCTACAACGCCTCCAGCTAATGCTGAGAGACCGGCACTTACTCCCCAACCTAAAAAAACAATTATGGCAGCTACTAAGGCTACACTACCTTGCAAACAGATTAATTTAAATGCAGCCAATTGATAAGGTGCTGCTAACTTATTATTCACGTTTAGTTAACCTTACTGGCATTCTATTTGTCATGGCATGAAAACTGGCGAAATTATACTTAATCCTGCCAGTTTTGCAACTTGAGTCGGTGCTTTGTGGTGCAAAATCGCTATAAATGTCTCGTTTTAGACATGATATTAATTAATGCTGGGAATAGTCTTGGTTTATACGGTTTAAAATCCCGTCCAATTCATCTAAGTTAGTGTAGGAAATAACCAAATTTCCTTTACCTTTTTTGTTGTAATTAATTTCGACTTTCGCGCCTAAATTATCAGCCAGTTGTTGCTCTAACTGCTTGACATCAGGATCTTTTTCTGCAGTCTCTTTTTTTGGTACAGGCTCTAGAATCGACCGTACTAACTTTTCAGTTTCTCGTACGGTTAATGCCTTTGCGACAGCAAGACGTGCAGCATCTGATTGCGCCTCGCCTTCAAGAGCTAATAAACAACGTGCATGGCCCATTTCAATATCGCCATGTTCTAACAAAATTTTAACATCGTCATTTAAATTATTCAGACGCAATAAATTTGTTACAGTAGTACGTGATTTACCCACCGCATCCGCGACTTGTTGATGTGTTAATTCAAATTCAGTTAATAAACGATTTAACGCAACCGCTTCTTCCATCGCATTTAAATCTTCACGTTGTATATTCTCAATCAACGCAATAGCAACAGCAGCTTCATCAGCAACATTTTTTATGATACATGGAACAGTATCAAGCTTAGCTAGTTGAGCTGCTCGCCAACGACGTTCACCTGCGATAATTTCATAACTTTTTTCACCTATAGGGCGAACAACAATTGGTTGAATAATGCCTTGTGAACGAATAGAACTGGCAAGTTCTTCAAGGGCTTCTTCAGACATGTCTTTACGTGGCTGATATTTACCCGATTGAAGAAATTCAATCGGTAACTTTTGTAGTTCACTTGTATTATCTAATTGCGTATCTTCTACCTGCAAAATATGTGTGCTATCCGCTTGCACTTGCATTGCACTAGGTGCTGGTTTTGATGAGCTTAATAATGCATCAAGCCCTCGGCCTAAACCGCGTTTTTTTGCAGACATGTTATTTTTACCTCAAATTTAGGCGACGATTGGGGATGTTTTTTCTTTTCTGCGCAACATTTCACCAGCAAGTGCTAAATACGCTTTTGCGCCACTTGATGTCCGGTCATAGTACATTGCTGGCGCACCAAAACTAGGCGCCTCAGCTAGACGAACATTTCGCGGGATCACAGTGCGGTACACTTTATCACCAAAATGTTGCTTTAGTTGTTCTGATACATCATTAGCCAAACGATTACGCGGATCGTACATAGTACGTAAAATCCCTTCAATTTGTAATTTAGGGTTAACCAGTTTAGCGAGTTGGGTAATTGTGTCCATCAATGCAGTTAAGCCTTCAAGCGCATAATACTCACATTGCATAGGCACTAAAATTGAGTCTGCGGCCGCCATTGCATTAACAGTCAACATATTCAGTGATGGTGGACAATCAATAAAAATAAATTCATATTGATCTGATATTTTTTCAAGCGCATTACGAAGTCGAACTTCGCGAGCAAAAAGCTCCATTAATTTAACTTCGGCGGCGGTAACATCACCATTGGCGGCAATTAAATGATATTCACCTGATGTTTCTTTAGTAACCACTTCTTCAATCGGTTTATCTTCGATTAAAAGATCATAAATTGTTGCTACATCGCTGTATTTATCTACACCGCTGCCCATTGTCGCATTGCCTTGCGGATCCAGATCAATAAGCAGCACTTTACGTTTTGTTGCTGCCATTGATGCTGCGAGATTTACCGCTGTGGTGGTTTTACCCACACCACCTTTTTGGTTTGCTATTGCAATGACTTTTGCCACAGTGTTTCTGATCCCTAGTCTTTAGATAGAATAATTAAATGCCTTTGAGCATCTAACTTTGGTACTTCCAAGGCTATTTTTTCTTCGAACTTAATACCTTTAGGTAAAGATTCTAGCTCGTCACTTGGAAATACGCCTTTTAAGGCTATAAATTTACCTGAATGATCAATTAAGTGCGAACACCAGTCAACCATATCTTGTAAAGATGCAAAAGCTCGGCTTAATACACCATCTAATTTAACACTTGGTTGATAATCTTCAACTCTAGACTGCACAGGGGTCACATTATCAAGTCCAAGCTCATGCTTTACCTGCATTAAAAAACGCACTCGCTTGCCTAAACTATCCAATAAAGTAAATTGAGTATTAGGTAATGCAATAGCCAATACGATACCCGGAAGGCCAGGACCCGTACCCACATCAATATAATGATGACCGGGTAGGTGAGGTGCAACAACTAAACTATCCATAATATGCTTAATCATCATATCCTCAGGTAAACGCACTGAGGTTAAATTATAAGCTTTGTTCCATTTATTGAGTAACTCAACATACTGAACCAATTGTTGCTGTTGTTTTTCGGTTAGCGCAATATCAGTTTGCGCTAACAAAGTAGTTAATTGTTGCTGTAACACAGTATTCCTTAATAGCTACGCAATTTTACGTAGTAGGCCTTGCTTCTTCAGATAAACTAATAATAGCGAAATCGCTGCTGGCGTGATACCTGAAATACGCGATGCTTGACCGATTGTATCTGGACGCGCCTCGGTTAATTTAGCAACCACTTCATTTGATAAACCCGAAACTGTCGAGTAATCATAATCTTTAGGCAAAATAGTTAACTCATGACGAAGTTGCTTATTGATCTCATCTTGTTGACGAGCAATATACCCTGCGTACTTAGTATGGATCTCAACTTGCTCTAATGCAGTTGCGTGATCAAATTCAGATCCCAACCCTTCGATCGCCATTAGATCGTTATAGCGGATCTCAGGTCGGCGTAACAATTCTTCTAAACTTGCTTCTCGAGTTAATGGTGTTTTTAGTAACCCATTAACTTGATCAATAGCTACGTGATCTTTATGGATCCACGTTTCTTTGATCCGTTGAGATTCTTTTGCAATGATATCCATTTTTTCATTAAATGCTTGCCAACGATCATCGTTAACTAAACCAAGTTCACGACCTTTTGCAGTTAAGCGAATATCCGCATTATCTTCACGTAGTAATAAACGGTATTCAGCACGACTCGTAAACATACGGTACGGCTCTTTAGTACCTAACGTGGTTAAATCGTCGATTAATACGCCTACATAGGCTTCATCACGGCGCGGTGTCCAAGGTTCTTTTCCTTGTACTTGTAATGCAGCATTCATACCTGCAATTAAGCCTTGAGCGCCAGCTTCTTCATAACCTGTTGTACCATTGATTTGTCCAGCAAAGAACAAACCATCAATAAATTTAGTTTCTAACGATTTCTTTAAATCGCGCGGATCAAAGTAATCATATTCAATAGCGTAACCTGGACGACAAATATGGGCATTTTCAAAACCAGTAATTGATTGCACTATTTCTAACTGCACATCAAAAGGTAGACTTGTTGAAATACCATTAGGGTAAAGCTCATAAGAGGTTAGGCCTTCAGGCTCTACAAATATTTGATGCTTGTCTTTGTCAGCAAAACGTACAATTTTATCTTCAATAGAAGGGCAATAACGTGGGCCTATCCCTTCAATAACACCAGAGTACATTGGAGAGCGGTGTAGGTTATTACGGATCACTTCATGGGTTTTTTCATTTGTATATGTAATATAACACGCTATTTGTTGTGGATGATCTGACTCTTTACCCATAAATGAAAATACAGGCGTAGCAGTATCTCCCGGCTGCGCTTCCATTTTACTAAAATCAACAGTCCGGGCATCAATACGTGGAGGTGTGCCTGTTTTTAAACGATCAACACGAAATGGTAATTCACGTAAACGATTTGCTAATGCAATAGAAGGTGGATCACCAGCACGGCCACCTTTAAAGTTTTCTAAGCCAATATGGATTTGGCCACCCAAAAAAGTACCAACGGTTAATACAACTGAAGGTGCACTGAAGCGTAAACCCATTTGGGTAACAACACCGATTACTTGATTATTTTCAACCACAAGATCATCACATGATTGTTGGAAGATTTTTAAGTTATCTTGTTTTTGCAAAATGTCTTGAATTGCTGCTTTGTAAAGTGCGCGATCTGCTTGTGCACGAGTTGCACGAACTGCTGGGCCTTTTGAAGAATTTAGAGTACGAAACTGGATCCCGCCTTTATCGATGGCTTGTGCCATTGCACCACCTAGCGCGTCTATTTCTTTTACTAAGTGGCCTTTGCCAATACCGCCAATTGCTGGGTTGCATGACATTTGACCAAGGGTATCCATGTTGTGAGTCAGCAGTAGGGTATTCATACCCATTCGAGCAGCAGCTAATGCGGCTTCAGTACCTGCATGGCCACCACCAACAACGATAACATCAAAACTTTCGTGAAAAATCATTTAGGGATCCTACTTAAATCAACCAGCAAACTTCCAAGGGGAGCGTATTCTACCTATAAATTTACAGAAGATAAATGATTAAACTGTGCTCAAGATCTAAGTAAGTGATCTCTAATAATATAAAGGATCTTTTAAAGAGATCTTTTATTATTATTACTACTACTGATCGCTATTTCTGTTGATAAGGTCTAGTTTATAATTAAAAACATAAAGTTAGATCGGATCTAAAGGTGTTTATATGATCGGATCAAGCTCCGTATAAGCTCTGATCAAAAAGGCACTTTATGCACAGGGGGTGATCGAATAGATCTTATCCCATGGATAACATACCTTTAAAACGCAGTTAGATCATAGCTTATCCACAATCCGATCTAAATTATCAGTAAATTGTGGGTAACTTTATATTTATGATCATTATTAAGAGCGGCTATTTAGCAATACCGCATTTATCGATCCAGCTCGGTAACCAAGCCAAAGCAGTATCTTCTGGTAATTCTTCATCAAGGATATTGAGCTCTAAGCGTTCTGCAACACAGTTAGCACCTTTACTGAGTAAAAGCTGCTCTAAATTACGTCCCGCAAGGTTGTAAGTGTCATAACTTGTATCGCCTAAACCAATAACACTAAACTTTAAGCCTTTTAAATCAGCTGCTTGATTTACATTATCAATGAAAGCTAGCAGGTTTTCAGGGTAGTCACCTGCGCCATAAGTTGAAGTGCAAAGTAACCAGATCGTGTTTTCTTTATTTATACTAGAAAAGTTAGGTTGATCATGAACTTCAGTATCGATCCCTTGGCTTATTAATTGCTCTGCAAGTTGTTCGCCCACGTACTCTGCAGATCCCATCTGACTGCCAATAATGATATTAACTGAATCCATAACTTTTGATGATCGCCTACTTATTAAGATACCGTTTATGATAACTGAGTTTACTCATCAGTAAAGTACAGAATGGATCTTTGTATAAGTATTTTTGCTACTTTTTTATTCCAATATCATTTTATTAATTTAAGTTTTTGTTTTTAATGAATATAATAACTTATTCCAAATTGTAATCATCTGATCAAGTTGTTGATAAATAGTGGGAAAGCTATGGTTGAATGCATAGGTTAATTCATCGTTTGTAGCTAAGTTATTGATCATAAAATTTTATACAGTGTGTTCTGCGATTATAAAAATGATTTAACACAGGAGATCTGATTGTGGATAGATCTCCTGTTGATAACGATCGTTTAGGGTTAATAAATATTTATAATTTTTCGATCTTTATCGGTTCGGTAGATCTATTTCTATAAATTTTTATAAAAAGCAGTAAAAAAGGGTTAGAAATTAGATGATCCTGCAAATTATTTCAAGGGATCGTTATATTTCTAGCGATTAATTTGGAGAAATGTCCAAAAAAATAGTGATTGTGGATAACTTATAAATTTAAAATCTAAATTTTGAATAATTGAGAAGTGATATTGATGACAGTTTTTAAATATTTGCCTATTACTACAGTAAATCTTCACGGATAACCGTTAGGTTTATGAGTGAGGGAAGGGGATTTTTAAATCGATTACTGTGGTTAAGTAGGATTTAATAGATAAAAGTAGGCTTAATTAAAGTGCTTTTTTTGACATAAATTTGTGATCAATACCTGTTTTATTGATAAGGAATAGTTATTTTTCCAAGCCATCCACCAGCATTTATTGATTAATATAAGGGGGTTTTAACAATACTAAAGGGCTTTTGTCATTACGCAATGATCATATGCTGAGCTAAATATATAGATTACAGTGACTGCAATGTTTAATTTATGGCTTGCCTGCATCAATCCATTGGCCTATTAGCACATCACCAAAAGGCTATTACAGAATGCCATGCTCGAGAAATGATTGACTCTAATAAAGGAGGTAGAGCAATTGCCGAGAGCAACTACATGTCAAAGTTTCTGCCTGTTATCACTGCATTTATCTTTCGCTATAAATGGTCATTAACTTAACACGATTGGTATAGTGACGTGATATTGATTTTTTACCGCATTAATAGGAAAGTTAATTGGTTTATAGACGAAGAAAAGTAACATTGTTTGGTATTGTATTATCCGCGAACCTCAGCTGAAATAAGTAATAAAATGGCGTTGGTTAGTATAATAGTGATGCCTAAATCGCTTTTAACTCCAACGACGCTCGTATCTTGAGGTGGCTTGGGTATATGACTGATGGAATCAAAAACTGAACGTAAATAGAGTGAAAATACACTCCATTTACGTTTATTAGGCTTTTACTTACCGATACAAAATGAGCTAAATATCTTTCCAAGTAAGTCGTCAGAGGTAAACTCTCCGGTGATCTCGTTTAAATAATTTTGTGTTAAACGTAGTTCTTCAGCGAGTATTTCTCCGGCTATGTGCATTTCTAATTGATCTTTACCTACGTGCAAATGATGTGCCGCGCTTTCTAAAGCATCTAAATGACGACGGCGTGCCATAAAACCACCTTCTGTTGCGCCTTGAAAGCCTATACATGCCTTTAAGTGAGTACGAACTAACTCTATACCATCAGCATTTTTAGCGCTTAAGCTGATCACTGGATATTGTTGTTCTTCTGCCATACCAACCGTATCGCCAGATAAATCGGCTTTATTTCTGATCACTGTAACGCCCATGCCCTCAGGAAGCTTAGCCATAAATTCAGGCCAAATAGTATGCGGGTCGGTGTCTTTCGTATCAGTGCCATCAAGCATAAACAACACGCGATCGGCTTGTTTTATTTCATCCCATGCGCGCTCAATACCTATTTGCTCAACTTTATCAGGGCTTTCGCGCAGGCCTGCTGTATCAATAATATGCAGCGGCATGCCATCAATATGGATATGTTCACGTAGTACATCACGGGTGGTGCCTGCTATCTCAGTTACGATGGCGGCTTCACGTCCAGCAAGGGCATTGAGCAAGCTAGATTTCCCCGCATTAGGGCGACCAGCAATAACGACACGCATACCTTCTCGCATGATACTGCCCTGCTTGGCTTGATTAGTGACGTTATTTAACTGTTCAATAATGCCGTTTAAATCACCAGAGACTTTACCATCAGATAAAAAATCGATTTCTTCATCTGGAAAGTCAATGGCAGCTTCTACGTACATACGCAAATGAATGACTTTTTCTACCAAAGTGTCGATACGCTTAGAAAACTCACCTTGTAGCGAGTGCAGGGCGCTTTTAGCGGCTTGTTCGCTGGTGGCATTGATTAAGTCGGCGATGGCTTCTGCTTGAGTTAAATCCATTTTATCGTTCATAAATGCACGTTCAGAAAACTCACCAGGCTTGGCTAATCGCACACCTTCTATTTGGCTTATCTCTTTTAGTAGCATATCAAGCACAACAGGGCCGCCGTGGCCTTGTAGTTCAAGTACGTCTTCGCCTGTGAATGAGTTAGGGCCCGCAAAGTAAATTGCAATTCCCTGATCAAGTTGTTCGCCAGCAAGGTTTTTAAAGGGTACATAATCGGCATAACGTACCTTAGGACAACGACCAATGATTTTTTCAGCAACGGTTTTTACTAAACTGCCAGAAACGCGAATAATACCTACGCCACCTCTTCCGGGGGCGGTCGCCTGTGCTGCAATAGTGTCTTGATTGATCATGCTAATAATTTGCCAATTTTATGAATAACGATATGTGCGTATTGTAACCTATGGCTTTATAGCATGCGAATAGCAGGGCAATAAAAAGCCAATTAAAGAATCGGTTAAAACTTCTTGGTGGTAGAAACTTAAACGCTGTGTAAGGTTTATATTTATTTAAATTTAAGACATAGCAACCTCATTGCAAATGATAATCGCATTTATTATCATGTATTAATTATCACTTCATCATTATTATTTTATGCGTTTATCACCTTTAGTACTGGCTATAATTACAGGTTTTTCAGCTTCATCTATTGCTTCAGAACAAACAACAACAGAACAAGAAAAAATAACAGATATTGAAAAAATCTCTGTTATCGGGCGAGCATTTTCTTTATATCGGCCTATGGATTCAAGTTTTGGCACTCGAACAAACACAGAGATTGAAAAGATCCCACAATCTATTCAAATACTTCCGCAAGAGTTAATAAATGATCAGGCAGCCCGTCAAATTACCGATTTATATAGCAATATAGCCGGTGTAAATGCATTTAGTTACTCAGGCGTGACGTTTCGTGGTTTTCGCCAAGATGAAATTTTATATGATGGTGTAAAAGGTGATCCATTTAATGGTTTTGCTGTTCCTCAGTTATTTAATATTGAACAAATCGCGGTATTAAAAGGCCCTGCAGGGGCCGTTTATGGCAGTGGTAATCCAGGTGGAATCATCAATTATGTAACTAAAAAACCAAAATTTACCGATAAGCATAGTATTGAGTTTGAAGTTGGCAACGATGACTTTTTTAGTGGCGCATTAGAAAGCACAGGCACGCTTAACGATAATTTAGATAATCATGCTTATCGTGTCGGCCTTTATCGTGACTCAGAAAAGCCGTTTCGCAATAATACGAGTAGTGACAATACCATTGTTGATCTTGGTTATACCTGGTTAATTAGTGGTGCTACAGAGTTGACGGCGCAGTACACTTACATAGAACAAGAATTAGGTGGGGCCCGTTTACGTGGTGTACCTGCGGATGATGAAGGTAATTTTCTTGCCGATATAAGTTGGAATCATAATGAAGCAACCGATTTTCAAAATGTAGAAGCTCATGTTTACCAAGCAACACTTAAACATGAAATTAATGATATTTGGCGTACCGATATAACTGCACGTTATTTTGATAATGAAGAAGTGCAAAACTACCATGAGCCTAGGGGCTTAGTAGATACTGACGAAGATGGTGTTGTTGATTGGACTCACCGTGAGTTTCGAGATCAAGTTAGGGAAAATAAGGGTTTTAGCTTAACAGCCAATGCTGTTGTTGAATTTGAACTTGCTGATATGCAGCATCAAATGTTATTTGGCAGTGATTTTTATGAGCATGATTTTAATAGTACCTATCGCACTGCAACGCAACAAAGTCGAGGCGGCCCAGTTACTGGTTTAAGCTTACTTAATTCTGAGTACGGTTTAACCTCAGGGGCTGATTATGCACTCGATACCATTACTCCCAGACTTGGCCGCACAAATAGCTCTCGTTTAGGCTTTTATACCCAAGATCAATTAGATGTAACGGATAACTGGAGTATTACTGCGGGCTTAAGATACGATCGCTTTGAAGATAAGGATGAGCTTAATCAAACTGAGTTTTCAGACAGTGACGTAACTTATCGCATTGGTA
Source organism: Pseudoalteromonas sp. NEC-BIFX-2020_015 (assembly GCF_012952265.1). Taxonomy (NCBI): domain Bacteria; kingdom Pseudomonadati; phylum Pseudomonadota; class Gammaproteobacteria; order Alteromonadales; family Pseudoalteromonadaceae; genus Pseudoalteromonas; species Pseudoalteromonas sp. NEC-BIFX-2020_015. The sequence continues at coordinate 44,516 of NZ_JABCJL010000026.1, read as the reverse complement.
CTAGCTACAATATTAACGATGTCTTTTTTCCATATGCATTGCATGGAACTGGGTTTGTCCCTCAAAGTGCCAGTAATCAAGATACCGCTAAAGGCGGCCCTTATTCACCGGAAGAAAGTCGCATTAACGAGCTAGGCCTACGCACTAAATTGCTGAATGATAGCCTTGCCGTAAATATGGCTGTTTACGATATTGTTCGTGAGAATATTCTTCAACCAAGCTTATTAGGTGACGTAGCTAAAGATGGCGTTGACGATTTAGTCGCTATTGGTGAAGTGCAAAGTAAAGGTTTTGAAGTTGAAGTGGTGGGTGATATTACAGAATATTGGGTTGTAACTGCCAATTATGCTTATAATGATACCCGTATTACTGAAGCAAGCGATAGTATTCGTAATCAAATACCTAACAGTGACAAGTTTGCTAACGCACCACAAAATACGACAGGTATCTGGACTCGTTATGAGCTACCGACCTTATATTCTTCTATTTCTGCTGGTTTAAACTATGTAGATGAACAATTAAGTTTAGGCGGGCAAGCGGTTAAATCATACACTGTTTATAATATGGCATGGCAAACCACCATAGATAATTGGCAATGGCAATTATCAGTTAAAAACCTGTTTGATAAAGAATATGCGTCAAGTGGGTTTATTGAACGTACAGGGCATTTTCCTGGTGAGCCACGTCGTATTTATTTGAGCGCTAAATACAACTTTTAATCGTGCTGTGTGAAAGCAAAAAGTTGGTTTAATTTACACTCCTGGGCAGGACTCTTTGTAGGGGTTCTGCTTTTTGTTATTTGTTTTTCAGGAACATTAGCAACGTTAAGTCATGAGATAGAGTACTTAAGTGATAAAAAATTTCGGGCAATTAGCAATTCGGGTGAAACCAATTATATAGCTATTGAGCACACATTAAATAAGACATACCCCAGTGCGCAAATTCTCTATATTCACAGACATAAGCAAGATTATTTAGCTACTGAAGTTGCTTTAAAATATCATGATGAATTTTTATTTGTTTACCTTGATGGTGCGACAGGTGCGTGGTTAGGAGAGGGGAAATGGGCACGTGTATCGCGTTTTTTGCGCAATTGGCACATGAACCTTTCATTAGGCTGGATCGGTAAGTTAATTGTCACCTCTTTAAGTTTGCTATTGTTGGTTTTATTTATATCTAGCTTTTATGTTTACCGTCAGTGGTGGCTTGGGTTCTTTAAAAAGCCAAGTCAGCTATTAAAAACCAAGCGCAGCAGTTGGGCTGATTGGCATAAGTTACTCGGGCTATGGAGTTTGTGGTTTATCGCTGTAATGTCGATAACAGGCACATGGTACTTGATTGAACATGGCTTGCAAACGGCTAGAATTGATCATTATGTAGCCGAACCCAGCGCATTGCGTGATTTGCGAAAAGTGCCTGTTCAAGAGTCAAGTGCCCCATTACACGTAGCTACCTTAACGCACAAAGCGCTGCAAGCTTTTTCAAGTTTGGATATTCGTTATATTCGCTACGGGAAAAAGGCAAATCAAGCTGTAGAAGTTAGAGGGTATAACAATGATATATTACTTAGGCTCCGTGCTAATCGAGTTTATTTACACCCAACAACAGGAGTTGTACTCGGGATTCAAAAAGGAGAAAACCTACCAATCATTGCGCGTATTAAAGATACGGCCGATCCTCTTCACTTTGGTAATTTTGCAGGAATTGGCACAAAATTAATTTGGACTATTTTTGGTTTGGCTATGAGCTTTATTAGTGCCACTGGCATGTATATGAGCTGGCTTAGAGTTAAGCGCAAAGTTACATTGACTAAATGGTTAGGCGTTGCCGGTGGTGCTGCCACAGTATTGGTTGTAGCTTCTGTGATTGTGACCAGTGTCAGTTTTAGTGTTCGTACAGTACCTGATTTACTTTTTGCTCCTGCTTTAGCACGCCCTAAATGAATGTTCTCTAGCGCTGTTTGCACCTTTTTTAACTCGCTAGAATAGTTAAAGAGATAAGCAGGCAATAAAAAAGGCGACCTAAGTCGCCTTTATCTAAGTAAACGAGCAATTAGCCCCTTACTTTTATTCCTTGTTTTTCCATACCGCGATAAATATAGAGCATTTGTGCGATAGAGATAAGGTTTGATACTAACCAGTAAAGTACTAGACCTGATGGGAACCAAAGGAAGAACACTGAGAAGATAACCGGCATAAAGGTCATCATCTTTTGTTGCATTGGATCGGTAACCGTCATTGGTTGTAGCTTCTGCGTTATAAACATACTCGCACCAAACAAGATTGGTAATACGTAGTATGGGTCTTTCGCTGATAAGTCAGTTAACCATAAGAAAAACTCAGCATGGCGAAGTTCTGTAGATTCTAAAAATACATAAAACAACGCTAAGAAGATTGGCATTTGTAGCAAAATAGGGAAGCAGCCACCCATTGGGTTTACTTTCTCTTTCTTGTACATTTCCATGGTCGCTTGGCCGAACTTTTGACGGTCGTCACCATATTTTTCTTTAAGCGCAGCCATTTTAGGCTGAAGGGCACGCATCTTCGCCATTGACGTGTATTGCGCTTTAGTTAGTGGGTACATTAATGATTTAACAATAATAGTAATGGCGATAATAGCCAGACCCCAGTTACCTAAACCACCAATGCTGATATCAAATAATCCAAAAAACGAACCTTCACCCGAGTATAAAAATTTAAGTAGTTCGAATAAAGGCTGTGAGATAAAAAATAACCAACCGTAATCGACTGTTAAATCTAAATTAGGGTGAAGCGCTTCTAATTTATCAGACTCTTTCGGGCCCATATAATAAGTAGCACTAATTTTAGCTTGCGTACCAGCTTGAATATTAACAGGTTCTGCTTTAGTACCAATAATGGCTGCGGTGCCATTTTTTATTACGCTGTAAAGGGTATTTTGTTGGTCTTGTGCAGGCACCCAGGCACTTACAAAATAATGCTGAATAAAGGCAATGTAACCACCAGTCGTATTAATGCTGAGGTTTTTATCTGCCATATCTGAAAAGCTGTATTTTTCATATGGTTCATCGGCACTACCGTAAGCGGCACCAAGGTAGTTTTGATCAACTAAGCTGCCTTTTTCTTGTATTGTACGTTCTACTTGTGTGTAAAGTTGTACTTGAATAGGTGAGTTAGTTACGTTGTTAACAGTGTACTCAAGGGCAACATCATATTGGCCTTTTTTGAATACATACGTTTTTGTAAACGTCACACCGTTGCTATCAGTAAATGTTAAAGGAACGCGAAGTTCATCACCATTCATCGTGAAGCTTTTTTGTTCGGTGCTATAAACAGGTCGACCTTCTGTTGAAGCATCTGGGCCATTTAAACCTGCTAAACCACTTTGCGAGAAGTATTGGTTGCCATCAAACTCACCTAAAAGCATAAATGGTGTTTCTTCACCTTTTACTTCTTCATATTGGAGTAGGTCTGATTCAACAATATCACCACCGCGGGTATCAATTTTTACAGTGAATACGTCAGTTGTAACTTCGATTACAGAGCGTTTTGCACTGGTTGCTGCAGTTGGTAACTCACCATCTGCTGATGATGGAATATAATCATCAGAATTAAGCGAATTAGATTTTAGTGTTTGTGTGTTGGCACTAGGATCGACTTTTGGTGCATTGTAATCACTATTCCATTCTTGGAATAATAAAAATGATACAAGCATCAAGCCGATGAATAAAAACGTGCGTTGCGATTCCATAACAGCTCTTATTTCTCGTGTTGGTGGTTAATATGGGTTATTTTTTCAGGCACGGGATCATCCCCGCCTGAATGTAAAGGATGGCATTTTAATATGCGTTTAATCGCTAACCAACTCCCTTTTATTAATCCATGCAAATTAATTGCTTGAATAGCATAAGTGGAGCAGGTTGGATTAAAGCGACAATGCGGACCTAATAGCGGACTAATCCACTTTTGATAACCCCGAATTAATAACACTAAACAGCGCTTTGGAAAAGCAACAAGTGGTTTGATTAACCTCATGATGTTCATGCCTCTGCGTAATATTTAGTGGGTGGATACCATGAATTTAAACACCCTAAATGGAATTTTAAATGCATGATTAAAAGGTGAGCTAAAGATACCTTAATTAACCCTATAATTCTATTGCTATTGGCTTTGTTTATTGGATTTAGCCGATTTGTTAGGGCGTTTTTTAAAGGGTGGTGGTTTAGGCGCATCAGGTTTACAGCGTTCATTAATTTTACGCCATAACTTACCGAGTTGTTTAGTTAGCTCTTCATTTGACTGTTCATCAATACCACTTTTAACCATCAAAACAATATCGATATTATCAATAGTGTGTTGGTTTAAACGAAAACTTTCGCGAGCAAGACGTTTAATACGGTTTCGTTGGCAAGCTTTTTTAACCCGTTTTTTAGCGACAGTGAGTCCTAAGCGAGGTTTTGCTTGGTCATTGGGTTTTGCTAATAAGGTAAAAAAAGGAGTTGCGGCCCGAGCGGGTTCATTAAAGATGCGAGAGTAATGCGAGGGAGTTAACAGACGTAACTCCCTGCCAAAGTTAAAGTCTTCCACTTATATATTAAGCAGAAAGAACTTTACGGCCTTTAGCGCGGCGACGAGCTAATACTTTACGGCCATTTACAGTTGCCATGCGAGCACGGAAACCGTGTGCACGTTTGCGTTTTAAAACGCTAGGTTGAAAAGTTCTCTTCATAACAATTCCATCCGATCGGTTAAAGGTTAAAACATCCTATGCAGGTCGCGATCCTGGCACAGGTGCCATTGCGAGCGCGAGATATTATAGACGAAGGCCCATAAAGTCAATCATAATTACATTAATAGTATAAAGGTATAATAGATCTAAGCTGGGGATCTATTAGGATCCTTATTATAAAGAAGTTTTCCACAGCCACTGTATAAAAAGTGCATAAAAGCTTGGGGTAACTAAAATAGATCGTAGGTTTTAATCGCGATCTAACGTGTTTTTTGTTATGATCATCCTTTGGTTGGGAAAATAATATTCATTTAAAATCAGTGTTTTAAATGTTTTTTGTGCAGAGATCATCTTTTTAAAAGAAATCAATCTTGTACTTGTGGATAAAGTCCCTTCATAATACTCGGTCTTGGGTGAAATAAATGCCTAATTTGTAGTCGTAAATGTTTAATTTTCCATCATTATTGATGACCGGGAATGAAACTGAATCTTTGGGAGTTTAACTGTGTATCTGTCGGTTTGGCAAAGTTGTTTATATGTATTGCAAGATGAACTGCCTTCGCAGCAGTTCAGTATGTGGGTAAGACCACTTCAAGCAGAAAGTACCGAAGATACCCTGACGATTTATGCGCCTAATCGTTTTGTTCTTGATTGGGTGAGAGAAAAATATTTAAACCGGATTAATGAACTACTTGTAGAAATCTGTAAAGACGAAGCACCAGAGTTACGTTTTGATGTAGGCAGTAAACCAATTTTGAATACTCAGGCAGCGACTGCACCTGTAGTTGATAATTCATCGGTTACTTTTTCGCAACCAGCAAGTCGTCAGCAACCTAAAGAAGCTAAAGCTGTTGTAGAGCCTGCGCCTAAATCTGCTTATAAATCGAATATTAAAGAAAACTATACTTTTGACAGCTTTGTAGAAGGTAAATCTAATCAGTTAGCTAAAGCTGCGGCAACGCAAGTAGCCGATAATCCAGGCGCTGCTTTTAACCCTGTATTTATATACGGTGGCACTGGCTTAGGTAAAACGCATTTATTACATGCGGTTGGTAATGGTATTTTGGCAAATAAGCCAGATGCAAAAATTGTTTACATGCACTCAGAACGTTTTGTGCAAGATATGGTGAAAGCACTGCAAAATAACGCTATCGAAGAATTTAAACGTTATTATCGTAGCGTTGATGCTTTAATGATCGATGATATTCAGTTTTTTGCTAATAAAGAGCGTTCACAGGAAGAATTTTTCCATACTTTCAATGCGTTACTTGAAGGTAATCAACAAATTATTTTAACCTCTGATCGTTATCCAAAAGAGATTGAAGGGGTTGAAGATCGCCTTAAATCGCGTTTTGGTTGGGGTTTAACTATCGCAATAGAGCCGCCAGAGCTTGAGACGCGAGTTGCAATTTTGATGAAAAAAGCGCAGCAGAGTAAAATTAATTTACCGCATGAAGTTGCCTTTTTTATCGCAAAAAAATTACGTTCAAATGTACGTGAATTAGAAGGGGCACTTAACCGTGTTATTGCCAATGCAAACTTTACTGGTCGTCCAATTTCTATCGATTTTGTAAAAGAAGCATTACGTGATTTACTCGCCTTGCAGGACAAGCTAGTAACAATAGATAATATTCAACGCACAGTTGCTGAGTATTACCGTATTCGAATTTCCGATCTTCTGTCAAAGCGCCGTAGTCGTTCTATAGCGAGGCCTCGCCAAGTAGCAATGGCATTGTCTAAAGAGTTGACTAATCACAGCTTACCGGAGATTGGCGATGCATTTGGCGGGCGTGATCACACGACTGTGTTACATGCATGTCGTAAAATTAAATCACTACGTGACGAAAGCCACGAAGTGAAAGAAGATTATCAAAACCTAATAAGAACATTGTCATCTTAAGGCTGACTTTATTATGCAAATAACCATATCAAGAGATCAATTCTTAAAACCTTTAGTGCAAGTATCGGGTGCAATCGAGCGCAAACATACTTTGCCGATTCTATCTAACGTTTTGTTAGAGGTTGAAGATGGTCTGCTTTCAATGACAGGTACAGACCTAGAAATTGAGCTCGTCGCAAACGTGTTTGTTGGCGACGATGTTGATGATACAAAATTGACTTTGCCAGCTAAAAAATTACTCGATATTTGTAAAAGCTTGCCAGACGGTTCAGAGCTGACATTAGCAAGTCAAGATCATCAGTTATTACTGACCAGTGGTAAAAGTCGTTTTTCATTAACAACGCTTGCTGCTGAAGACTTCCCTAATTTAGAGCAGTGGGACGGCGAGGTTGAGTTTCAGCTAACCCGACTTGAGCTGCGAAAATTACTTGAAAGCACCCATTTCTCAATGGCAAACCAAGATGTACGTTATTACTTAAATGGCATGTCGTTTGAAGTTGATAATGCAGACATTAAAACAGTCGCAACAGATGGTCACCGTTTAGCAATCGCACAAAAGCAGTTGCCGCAGTCATTAAATACTCAGCGCCAGTTAATTATTCCGCGTAAAGGCGTGCAAGAAATTATGCGATTGATGGTTGCTGATGATGAGTTAGTAACAATTCAGTTTGGTGCTAACCACATTCGTATTATTGACACTGAATTTACTTTTACCAGTAAATTAGTTGATGGACGCTTTCCTGATTACCGTCGTGTTTTACCTCGTGGCGGAGATAAAGTGATTACTGCAAACCGCGAGTGGTTACGCAGTGCGTTTCAACGAGTATCAATATTGTCGAACGAAAAGTTTAGAGGCGTACGTTTAAACTTATCGAATGGGCTATTAAAAATTACAGCCAATAACCCAGAGCAAGAGCAAGCAGAAGAAATTGTTGAAGTTGGGTATCAAGGTGATGATTTAGAAATAGGCTTTAACGTTTCCTATGTACTTGATGTATTGAATACACTTAAAACAGAAGATGTATTATTTACGCTTGCCGATTCGAATAGTAGTGCATTGATCGAAGGTGCGGGTGATGAAGAAGCCATGTACGTTGTTATGCCTATGCGCTTATAGTCACTTATGAGTTTAAGTCATTTGAGCCTCAGTCATTTTCGTAATATTGAGGCTCTCACATTAGAGCCAATTGATGGAATAAATGTAATATATGGTGAAAACGGTAGTGGTAAAACGAGCCTTTTAGAGGCGATATATTTCCTTTCTCATGGCAAATCATTTCGCACGCCTAAACACCGAAGTATCATTACTCACCATCAAGAAAAATTTACCATTCATGGTCGTAAGTCTCTTTACAATTTATCGATACCAATTGGTATTAGTAAAACACTCAGTGGTGAAACAGAATTAAAAATACAGGGTAAATCTAGCCGTCGAGTGTCTGAACTTGCTCAGTTAATGCCTGTACAGGTAATTACTCCTGAAAGCTATTCACTGTTTTTTGGCGGGCCTAAAGAACGGAGAAAGTTTTTAGATTTAGGATTGTTCCACGTGGAACAAGACTTTTTTTATCTCTGGCAATCGTTCAATAAAGTATTGAAACAACGTAATGCACTACTGAAAAGTAAGCCTAAGAATTATTTTGACCAAATCAAGTTTTGGGATAAAGAATTTGTTAGACTGGCAGAACAAATAAATAATTTACGAATTGCGTATATAAGTAGGTTTAAGCAGCAGTTTTTTGGTAAAATGTGTGCAGAATTAACGCTTATACGCGATTTAGAAATAAGCTTTTATGCTGGATGGAAAGAGAGTGAATCTCTAGCCGATGCTCTTGAGCAAAGTTTTGAGCGCGATAGTCGCCAAGGCTTTACAAATAAAGGGCCACATAAAGCTGATTTTAGTTTTAGTGTCGCTGGCAACAGTGTTGAGAATACATTCTCACGCGGTCAACTCAAACTATTGCTTTATGCGTTAAAAGTAACGCAAAATAGTTTGATTGAGTCAGAGACAGAAAAGCAATCAATATTGCTAATAGATGATTTACCTTCGGAGTTAGGGGAAGATACGAAAGAGAAAGTCGGCCAATTACTGTCGCACTGTCGCTCTCAAATATTTATCTCTGCTATTGAATCCGAAAGTATTTCTGCTGTGGTGGAACCCATGCAACGAGAACTACAAATGTTCCACGTGAAACATGGCAACCTAATAACAAGATAAGTGGGATTAACCATGTCTGAGAATTACGATTCGTCGAGTATTAAAGTACTAAAAGGATTAGACGCAGTAAGAAAGCGTCCTGGAATGTATATAGGGGACACCGATGATGGCACAGGCTTACACCACATGGTGTTTGAGGTCGTTGATAACTCTATCGATGAAGCCTTAGCAGGTCATTGTGATGACATCTATGTGACAATTCATTTAGATGGTTCAGTCTCTGTTCGAGATAACGGCCGTGGTATTCCAACGTCTATTCATGAAGAAGAAGGTGTATCAGCTGCTGAAGTAATTATGACAGTACTGCATGCTGGTGGTAAGTTTGATGATAACTCATATAAAGTATCAGGTGGCTTGCACGGTGTTGGTGTTTCAGTAGTTAATGCGCTTTCAGAAAAATTAAAGTTAACAGTTCGCCGTGAAGGCAAATTGCATGAGCAGTTTTATACAATGGGTGTTCCTGACGCGCCATTAGCTGTAATTGGCGATTCAGAAACAACAGGTACTGAACTGCGTTTTTGGCCAAGTGCTGAAACATTTACTAACTTAGATTTTCATTACGATATTCTAGCTAAGCGTTTACGCGAATTATCATTCCTGAATTCAGGTGTGAGTATTATTTTAAATGATGAACGCGAAGAGAATAAAAGTGACCACTTCAAATATGAAGGGGGTATTCAAGCGTTTGTAGAATACTTAAATCGTAACAAAACACCTATCCATAAAGGTGTATTCCACTTTACTCACGAACGTGAAGAAGATGGAATTAGCGTTGAAGTGTCAATGCAGTGGAATGATGCTTACCAAGAAAACATTTACTGTTTTACAAATAACATTCCACAACGTGATGGTGGTACTCATTTAGCCGGTTTCAGATCTGCGCTAACACGTACACTTAACAACTATATGGAAAAAGAAGGCTTTAACAAAAAAGCTAAAACAACCAGTAATGCCACCGGTGATGATGCCCGTGAAGGCTTGACTGCAGTTGTAAGCGTTAAAGTTCCTGATCCTAAGTTCTCATCACAAACGAAAGATAAGCTAGTTTCGAGCGAAGTTAAATCCGCGGTAGAACAAGCAATGGCTGAGAAATTCACTGAATTCTTACTAGAGAATCCAGTGGATGCGAAGATAGTTGTTGGTAAGATCATTGATGCTTCGCGTGCCCGTGAAGCCGCGCGTAAAGCCCGTGAAATGACTCGTCGCAAAGGCGCTATGGATTTAGCTGGTTTACCAGGTAAGTTAGCAGATTGCCAAGAAAAAGATCCAGCACAGTCTGAACTATATATAGTGGAAGGGGACTCTGCTGGCGGATCAGCCAAGCAGGGTCGTAACCGTAAGAATCAAGCGATTCTTCCGCTTAAAGGTAAAATACTAAACGTAGAAAAAGCGCGTTTTGATAAGATGCTTTCTTCACAAGAAGTAGCAACCCTTATCACTGCACTTGGTTGTGGTATTGGCCGTGATGAGTATAACCCTGAAAAGTTACGCTATCATCGTATTATTATCATGACCGATGCTGACGTCGATGGTTCGCACATTCGTACACTACTATTGACCTTCTTCTATCGTCAAATGCCAGAAATCGTAGAACGCGGTTATATTTATATTGCACAACCACCACTTTATAAAGTGAAAAAAGGTAAGCAAGAGCGTTATATTAAAGATGATCCCGCGCTTGTCGACTACCTAACTTCATTAGCATTAAATGGTGCTGCATTGTATACCAGCGCAGATGCATCGGCACTTGAAGGTGAGGCTTTAGAATCGATTGTTCATGATTACCAAAATACTGTAAAAGTTATTGAGCGCTTAAAGCGTAAATACCCGAACACAGTGATGGAACGTTTAATTTATCAAACAGAACTAAATGAAGCTGATTTGTCTGACGAAGCCAAAGTCATTGCATGGACTAATACCCTTGTTGCCGATTTAGTTGAGCGTGATGAAGATGCGACAATCTTTGCTGCTGCAACTGAGCACGATACTGAGCGTAACTTGTATTACCCAGTGATCAATATTCGCCAACATGGTGTTGATAAAGCACATGTACTAAGCCATGACTTTATCTCTTCACGTGACTATAAGCGCATCGCAGTGACGGGTACTAACATTGCCAATATCCTAAGTGAAGGCGCATATATACAACGTGGTGAGAAGACACTAGCCGTTGATAATTTTGTCGATGCATTAGAGTGGTTAATTACTGAATCTAAGCGTGGCTTATACATCCAACGCTATAAAGGACTGGGTGAAATGAATCCGAGTCAGCTATGGGAAACTACTATGGATCCTTCAGCTCGTCGTATGCTGCAAGTAACCATTGAAGATGCCGTTGGTGCAGACCAGTTATTCGCTACGTTAATGGGTGACCAAGTTGAACCGCGTCGTGAGTTTATCGAAACGAACGCACTACGCGTAGTTAACCTCGATGTTTAATTCTCTTTGAGAATCAAAAAAGGAGCCTAAAGGCTCCTTTTTTATTGGCTGCAATTGCACAAACTGCTTAAAACCTGACTTCGCACAAGGTATACTGAGTGTAATTTTCACGCTACATCACAGCAGATACTAAAAGCCAAATATGCAAAAATATGACGTTAAAACCTTTCAAGGTTTGATCCTGGCTTTACAGGATTACTGGGCACAGCAAGGCTGTGTCATTATTCAGCCACTCGATATGGAAGTAGGCGCAGGGACATTTCACCCGCAAACATTCTTAAAATCTATTGGTCCAGAGCCAATGTCGAGCGCGTATGTACAACCATGTCGCCGTCCTACCGATGGCCGTTATGGTGAAAATCCAAATCGCTTACAGCATTACTATCAATTCCAAGTGGTATTAAAACCATCACCAGAGAATATTCAAGAGCTTTATTTAGGCTCTTTAGCCGCTGTAGGCATTGATACACTTACTGACGAAGTTCGCTTTGTAGAAGACAACTGGGAGTCACCTACATTAGGTGCATGGGGTCTTGGTTGGGAGATTTGGTTAAACGGCATGGAAGTAACACAGTTTACTTACTTTCAACAAGTGGGTGGCTTAGAGTGCTCTCCTGTAACGGGTGAAATCACCTACGGACTTGAGCGCCTAGCAATGTACATTCAAGGCGTTGACAGTATTTACGATCTTGTTTGGGCTGATGGTCCAATGGGTCGTGTTACCTATGGCGATGTTTTTCACCAAAACGAAGTTGAGCAATCAAAGTATAATTTTGAACATGCTAACGTTGAAGATCAGTTTGCACAGTTTGATAAATGTGAAGCGCAAAGCCAAAAGCTAATTGAAGCTGGCTTACCATTACCAGCGTATGAGCAGGTAATGAAAGCATCGCATGCATTTAACTTGCTTGATGCACGTCATGCAATTTCAGTGACAGAGCGCCAACGTTATATTTTACGCGTTCGAGCGTTATCTAAAGCATGTGCACAAAGTTATTATGATGCACGCGAAGCGCTTGGTTTCCCGCTGTGTAAGGATAAGTAGCATGTCAGCACAAAATTTATTAGTCGAAATTGGCACTGAAGAGTTGCCACCAAAATCACTGCGTAAACTTGCAGAAGCATTTGCTGTAAACTTAACCGCTGAACTTGCGAGCTTAGAGCTTACTCACCAAGGTGTTAGTTGGTATGCATCGCCTCGTCGTTTAGGTTTACAAGTAACAGCATTAGAAGCTAAGCAACAAGACAAAGAAGTTGAAAAACGCGGCCCTGCAACTAAAGCTGCATTTGATGCAGAAGGTAACCCAACTAAAGCGGCAATGGGTTGGGCTCGTGGTTGTGGTATCGAAGTAAGTGAAGCACAAACACTTGAAACCGATAAAGGCGCATGGTTACTACATATTGCCAAAGTTGCAGGTAAAGACACTACTGCGTTAATGAATGATGTAGTGAATAAAGCGTTAGCAAAATTGCCTATTCCAAAGCCAATGCGTTGGGGCGCGAATAAAACACAATTTATTCGTCCTGTGCATACCGCCACTATTTTGTTTGGCGATAAGCTCATTGAGGGCGAAGTACTTGGTAAAGCAATTAGTAACCAACTACAAGGCCATCGTTTTCATCACCCAGAAAAAATTAGCATTAACCATGCTGATGATGTTTTTGAGGTGCTTAAGTCTGCACATGTTGTTGCTGATTACGAGGAGCGCAAAGCGCAAATACGTAGCCAAATTGAAGCAGCTGCAAAAGCAGTTAATGCCGTTGTTGCAATGGATGAAGATTTACTTGAAGAAGTAACTTCACTTGTTGAATGGCCAGTTACCTTGACCGCAACATTTGAAGAAGCATTTTTAGATGTACCAGCCGAAGCGCTGATCTACACCATGAAAGACGATCAAAAATATTTCCCGTTACTAGATCAAGATGGCAAATTACTTAACAAGTTTTTGTTTGTGTCAAACATTGAAAGTAAAAACCCAGCCGTTGTAATTTCTGGGAATGAAAAAGTAGTGCGCCCACGTTTGGCTGATGCGCAGTTCTTTTTTGAAACAGATAAAAAGAAAACACTTGAAAGCCGCCTAGAATCACTTGATAGCGTATTGTTCCAAAAGCAATTGGGCACGCTTAAAGATAAGTCTGAGCGTATTGCACAACTTGCCGGTTATATTGCTGAACAACTTGGTGCAGATAAAGCCCTTGCAGAGCGCGCTGGTTTGTTAAGTAAAACTGACCTAATGACTGAAATGGTCATGGAGTTTACTGACGTTCAAGGTGTTATGGGGATGCACTATGCACGTCATGACGGTGAAGCTGAAGATGTAGCCATGGCACAAAACGAGCAGTACATGCCACGCTTTGCCGGTGATAGCTTACCAACAAACTTGATCAGTTGCGCCGTTGCGATTGCAGATAAGTTTGACACGCTGGTGGGTATATTTGGTATTGGCCAAGCGCCAAAAGGAGATAAAGACCCATTTGCTCTTCGTCGTGCAGCGATTGGTGCACTGCGTATTATGGTTGAGAAAGAGTTGTCATTAGACATTCTTGATCTGGTTGCTAAGTCGCAAAGTTTGTTTGGCGAAAAGCTAACAAACGCAAATGTATCAAACGATGTATTTGAATTTATGCTAGGGCGCTTCCGCGCTTGGTATCAAGACGAAGGCATTGAAGTAGACGTAATTCAAGCTGTGTTAGTACGCCGTCCAACTAAACCAGTTGATTTTGACCGTCGTGTTAAAGCCGTAAGCCACTTCCGTACGTTAGACGCGGCAGAAGCGCTTGCAGCAGCAAATAAACGTGTAAGTAATATTCTTGCTAAGAATAACATTACAGCACAAGGCACTGTTGATGAGAGTTTATTAAGCGACGACGCTGAAAAAGCGCTTGCAGCACAAGTCGCAAAATTTGCCACTGACCTTGCTCCGCTTTATGCTGCGGGCGATTATCAAGAAGCATTAGCACAACTTGCGGGTATCCGTGAAAGTGTTGATAACTTCTTTGATAATGTGATGGTAATGGCAGACGATGAAGCCGTTAAGCAAAATCGTTTAGCACTGTTAAGCCAATTAAGTGGCTTATTTTTAGATATTGCTGATATTTCTGTACTGCAGAAGTAAGTTCAGCGTAGCTTAAAAAGCCAGCAGCTATGCTGGCTTTTTTGTATAAGAGGTTAACTAATGAAACGAATTATTACGCTTGCGCTCGCAAGCTTATTAACCGCATGTTCAAGCCAACTACAAATGCCTGATATTAGCGATGTACTACCAAGTAAAGAGCTTGACCGTACTATGTACTTACGCGGTGACTTCAATTTATGGGACGCAGAAACGCAATATGCATTTACTCAAGTCGCGCCTGCGCTTTATCAAGCGAACGTAAAGTTTTCAACACCGGGTAAGGTGTACGAATTTAAAATTGCCGATATGGATTGGAGTGCTGGTTATAATTGCGGATTCAGTGAGCAAGATCCAACAGGCCAATCGCTGACGTTAGGACAAAGTGTTATTGCCGATTGTGACACTACTTATAATTACTTTAGCTTCACCCCAGCAATAAAAGGCAGCTACATCGTCAGCATTGATTATAGTGACTATGATCAACCGAAAGTGACGATAACTAAAAAATAGCTGTCAGCTTTAAGCCGTCAGCTTTCAGTTGCCCGAGTGAATTTTTAGATTTGTGACAAGGACGTTAGAATGAGTATTAAGCAGTGGAATGAAGAAGTAAATATTAATGGTGTTACTTATCCTGCTGATCAGTTAAATAGAAAGCAAGATGCTGAACTTCTGACTAAGATTCTTGTTCGTCGCTCAAACTCGAATAGAGAAAAGCCTAATAAATCTTCTTATGTAATTAACGTTAATGCTGAATGGGGCGCAGGTAAAACTTATTTCGTAAAACGTTGGGCTGAAGACTTAAAGCACGAGCATCCTGTAGTGTATATAGATGCTTGGTCAAATGACTTTATGGACTCACCCATTATTACAGTACTTGCTGAAATACAAGAGCAACTTTTAGAAACAATCAATCAAAGCCATTTAACCCAAGCCAAAAGAAAAAGCTTTAAGAATATTGGCATATCAGTACTACCAAAAATTCTAGCTGCGTTAGTTAAACGCTATGGTGGATTTGATATTGAAGATTTATTTGTTGATGAAAGCTCTGACAAGAAGCTACGCCATCAACACAAAGCAGTAAATCATTAGATTTATCCGCAGCAATGGAAGCAATGGCATCTCAAGCATTCAAAGAACATAGTGATTATAAAAAAGGTGTAAAAGAACTAAAAACAACAATTAAAGAGTTAGTTAAATACTCCATTGAAAAACCTAAAAATGGACTGCGAGCAACAGCCCCTGATTACCCTGCATTCATTTTTATTGATGAGTTAGACCGTTGCCGCCCAACTTATGCAGTAGAAATGCTTGAAGCTATAAAGCATATCTTCGATATTGAAGGGTTAGTAATAGTTGTTTCAACACATACAGAAGAACTGCAGCACACA
Organism: Pseudoalteromonas sp. NEC-BIFX-2020_015; assembly: GCF_012952265.1. Lineage (NCBI taxonomy): Bacteria > Pseudomonadati > Pseudomonadota > Gammaproteobacteria > Alteromonadales > Pseudoalteromonadaceae > Pseudoalteromonas > Pseudoalteromonas sp. NEC-BIFX-2020_015. The sequence goes on along the minus strand of NZ_JABCJL010000026.1, from coordinate 28,748 downwards.
ATAAAAGCATTATACGGGAGTGATTTTAATGCAACTGACTACCTTAAGCGGTTTTTTGATACTAAGTATCACCTTGACGTTAGCGTATCTGCAAGCTTAATAAAAGCTAACTGTGATATTTCAATACTTAACGATGGTGGATTGAATGGTCGAGGGGTAATTTTATTTCCTTATGTTCTTAATGATAATAATGAATTAAAAGAAAATGTATTGCTTTTAATTGCCTCCATTGCTAGCTGGCAGGAGTTGTCTCCGCGAACGGCTATTCAATTTGCTGAACGATTGCTCACTTCAATAGAGTTAGTAGAGAGCCATAAAACTATAGATATTGTACTTTTATCTGTCCTGTTGTGTCTTTATGTAACTAGCAATCCAGAATATGATGATATTATTACAAAATTAAAATTAGATAATCCAAATTTTGATATGCAAACTAGGAGCTCGAAGTTACGCCTTGCTGAGCAGAACTTCGATTTAGAAAACTCACTAAATATCCTTACTAATAACAGCGAAGAGACAAGACTATTTGAGCAACAGTTCTGGTTATCTGAGAATGAAATTATTAAGTTTAAAATGAAAAAAACTAGCTTTACAGGCTTTAATTTTTTGTTATACATAAAAGTAATTAAGAAAGTTTTAAATCGTAAAGAAATTAATAATACTGACTACTTAACTAACTTTGGCTATGACGGAAGAGGTGCAATTGACAACAGTAAGTTGTTGGAAGCCTATATGACATATTATGGTTTAAATAAGTGTCAAATTACCTATTACTTGAATTTAATAAGCTTAACAAATAAATTTGCTGATAGCTGATAGCTGATAGCTGATAGCTGATAGCTGATAGCTTTTACAACCCTTTCTTCACTAAATACCTATACGGTACGGCATCTACTTCTTTGGCTATTAGGGTGTGATCCATAAACATGCAGAAGCTGGGTATGTCGCGGGTAGTGGAGGGGTCGTCTGCGGTGATTAATAAGGTTTCGCCATTTTCCATTTTGCGTACCGCGCTTCTGATCATCATGACAGGCTCTGGGCAACGTAGGCCGATGGCGTCTAATTGGTGATCGGGGTTATCAAAACTCATGGTTGATTTACCTTAGCGTATGCGGTCGCATTTAATGGTTAATTTAAGGCTGCTAGTTTAACGACCTGAACGCGATAAATAAAGTCACTTCAATGATACATATCAAGGCCAATCTGGGAAACGAATCATAAAAAAGCCGTACTGAATTAATCAGTACGGCTTTTAATCACCAAGAGATGGTTTACGTGTTCAAACTAATTAGTCTTGAACACGTTCAAATATAGTCGCGATGCCTTGGCCTAAACCAATACACATGGTCGCTAAACCGTATCTTGCGTTTTTATCTTCCATTAAGTGAATCAGCGATGTGCTAATACGCGAGCCTGAACAACCCAGAGGGTGACCAAGAGCGATAGCACCGCCGTTTAAATTCACTTTCTCATCAACTACATCAGCAAGACCTAAGTCTTTTAATACCGGTAGTGATTGCGCGGCAAATGCTTCGTTAAGTTCAGCTACGTCGATGTCATCAATAGTGATACCAGCTTGTGCAAGTGCTTTTTTACTCGCTGGTACTGGGCCGTAACCCATAATTGATGGATCGCAACCCGCAACCGCCATCGCTTTTACGCGGGCACGAATTGGCAGGCCAAGAGCTTTCGCTTTTTCTTCGCTCATTACTAACATCGCAGATGCACCATCAGAAAGAGCTGAAGACGTACCGGCAGTTACTGAGCCCGATGCAGGATTAAACACAGGGCGAAGCTGTGATAAGCCTTCTACTGTTGTTTCTGGGCGAATTACTTCGTCATCTTCAACTAAAATCAGTGAGCCATTATCATCATGACCTTCCATTGCGAGGATTTCGCGACGGAAACGACCTTCAACTGTTGCTGCATGAGCACGCTGATGCGAACGATATGCAAATTGGTCTTGCTGCTCACGGCTAATGCCGTGAATTGTTGCTAGGTATTCTGCTGTTAAACCCATTGAACCAGATGCTTGCGCGATTGAAGTTGCAAGACCTGGATGGAAATCATTACCGTGAGTCATTGGTACGTGACCCATGTGCTCAACACCACCAATTAGGTAGGTGTCACCCGCGCCAGTCATAATTGCGCGAGCAGCGTCATGTAATGCCTGCATTGATGAACCACATAAACGATTCACCGTTGTTGCAGGAACTGAATGCGGAATGCCTGCAAGCAATGATGCATTACGTGCAACGTTAAAACCTTGCTCTAAAGTTTGTTGTACGCAACCCCAATAGATATCGTCAATCGATGCTGGATCAACGGCTGGGTTGCGATCAAGTAAACCCTTCATTAGGTGAGCACTTAAATCTTCGGCACGCTTGTGTTTAAATACACCGTTTTTAGAACGGCCCATTGGCGTGCGAATACAATCTACAATTACTGGAGTATTCATGGTCTTATCCTTCCACCTTATAGAAAATACGGCCTTCTTCAGCCCATTTGCGAGTTTGCTCAGATACTTGGTAAATCGCACCTAGGTGAGCGTATTTGTCTGCGGTTGCAACAAAGTTAGCTAGCCCAGTTTGATCTAAGTAACGGAACGCACCGCCTCTAAATGGAGGGAAACCGATGCCGTAAATAAGTGCCATGTCAGCTTCTTGTGGAGAAGCAACAATGTTTTCTTGTAAACAAAGTAGCACTTCGTTGATCATTGGCACCATACAGCGATCGATAATTTCTTGTTTATCAAACTCTTTTGGTGCATCAGTGATTGAACTCAGTAGCTCAACTGCTTGTGGATCTTGGGCTTTTTTCAAGCGGCCACGACGATCTGGCGCATATTGGTAGAAACCCGCTTTGTTCTTTTGACCAAAACGTTTTTCGTTAGCGAATACTGAAACTGGATCTTTTTCTGCTCGTGACATGCGCTCAGGGAAACCATCAGCCATAACACCTGTACAATGATATGCAGTATCAATACCTACAACATCAAGTAAGTATGCCGGGCCCATTGGCCAACCAAACACGTTTTCCATTACTTTATCTACTTTGGCAAAGTTAGCGCCTTCGACAACTAATTTACTAAAGCCTGCAAAGTATGGGAATAAAACGCGGTTTACAAAGAAACCTGGGCAGTCATTTACAACAATTGGAGATTTACCTAGTTTTAAGGCGTAATCAACGACGGCATTAATGGTTTTTTCCGAGGTTTTCTCGCCGCGGATAATCTCAACTAATGGCATTTTAGGCACAGGGTTAAAGAAGTGCATACCACAGAAGTTTTCAGGCTTTTCAAGGGCAGTCGCTAACTCATCAATACGAATTGTTGATGTGTTTGAGGTTAGAATCGTACCTGCTGGCATATCTTTTTCAAGACCTGCAAGCACCGCTTGTTTAACTTTAGGGTTTTCAACAACGGCTTCAACTACGATATCAGCGCTTTGTAAATCGCTATCGTTAAGAGTTGGTTTGATTTTACCTAACGTCGCAACCATTTTGTCCATCGTCATATGACCACGTTGAACTTTTTGGCCTAAAAACTTAGATGCTTCGGTCATACCTAAATCAAGCGCATCCTGCTGGATGTCTTTCATTATGATTGGCGTGCCTTTATAAGCCGATTGGTAAGCAATACCACCGCCCATAATACCAGCACCAAGTACAGCTGCTTGTTTAATGGCTACATCACTGGCTTTAGCTTGTTTGCGCGCTTTACCTTTGATGTATTGATCAGCTAAGAATATGCCTGTTTGCGCAGCAGCTTCTGGTGTACGAGCTAATTTAGCAAAGTTGGCATTTTCAATCGCCATTGCTTCGGCGCGTTCACAGTTAGCAGCTGCTTTAATAGTACGAACCGCCATGATAGGAGCAGGATAGTGGCCTTTGGTTTTACCCATTACCATACCTTCTGCCATTGCAAAGCTCATGCCTTGCTCAACGCGGTTTAATTTAAGCGGTTGGAGTTTAACATTACGTTTTGCTTGCCAATCTAGCTTGCCAGCAATCGCTAATTCAAGTGTTGATATACTTGACTCTAAAAGTTTGTCAGCACTAACTACCGCGTCAACAGCGCCTACTTTGAGGGCGTCAGCTGCACGATTTTCAGAACCGGCGGTGATCCAAAGCATGGCGTTGTCGGCGCCAACAATGCGCGGTAAGCGCACTGTGCCACCAAATCCTGGCATTATGCCAAGTTTAACTTCTGGTAGGCCAATTTTTGCGGTTGTACTAGCAACACGATAATCGGTAGCGAGTACCCACTCACAACCACCGCCAAGTGCTAAGCCGTTTATGGCGCTTAGCGTTGGGAATGGTAAATCTTCTACCGCATCAAAAACATCAGTGGCATCTTTAATCCAGGTAACTAATTCAGCTTCTGGCTTAGTGAATGTCGGTAAAAATTCGAAAATATCGGCACCAATAATAAAGTGGTCTTTATCACTGGTAAAAATCATGCCTTTGATGTCGCTGTTGGCGGCTAATTCTTTTAATGCGTAAGCGCAATCTTTCAAGGTTTGCTGAGACAAGGTGTTTACAGAACTTGCAACACAAAATTTGAACTCGGCGATATTATCCTTGATGAAAGCAACTTCAAAGGAATCGCTTTTATATAACATTATTATTCTCCCTAGTTAGTGAACTAAGACTGGTACGATGAGTTTGCATTTCAATCAGTGTGCTTGCTTTAAATTAAAAATGCAACGAAAAATTTACTAAGCGGACTTTCTACTGGTTAAAATATAGCTTGTTTGATGCTAAGGTGTAGGTGAAGTGTTTGTCTTTTATTTACCTTTGAATATTTAAGGTCATCATGAAAAAACAATTGTTAGGTTTTACGGCAGCTGCATTACTCTTTCCTTTTTTTTCTGCCCAAGCCGATTCTGCCCATAAGGCATTTTTAAGCGCTGAAAAAATAGCTAAAAATGGAAGTTATCAAGAGTTTAAAGAAGCAGCAATACAGCTCGATCATCCACTTAAGCCGTACGTTGAAAAAATGTATTGGCAACGAAACCCAAGTATTGAGCGTCAATCTGAGATAGAAAATTATTTATCAATTTACGAACACACACCATTGGAGTGGCCAGTACGTAAAGCATGGTTACAGCATTTACAAAAGCATAATCGTAAAGCTGCATATATACAAAATTACCGTACCACTAGAAATAATGAGCTGACTTGTACTTATCTTAAATACCAGCTGGATTTGGGTGCCCCAAAAAAAGCAATTTTTAATCAGGTCACCGATTTATGGGTGGTAGGTAAGTCACAGCCCAAAGAGTGTGATTCATTATTTAGCTTATGGCGCAAGCAAGGTTATATGAGTGAAGAGTTAGTGTGGCAACGTATAACTTTGTCTGCTCAAGGTGGTACGCGTAGCTTATTACCTTATTTAAAGACGTTGTTGCCTCGTAAAGAACAATATTTGGCCGATCTGTACAGTAAAGTACGCAGTGATCCAAGTTCTGCGGCGGGTTTATATCGTTATAAGCACAAATCAGTTAAAGAAGGTGAAATAGCCCATTATGGTATTAAGCGGCTAATTTGGCGTGATAAGGCTTTAGCACTTAAAGCGTGGGAAAAACTAGACGCGATGTTTGATTACACCGATGAGCAAAAAGCTGATGTGTATTATACATTTGCGTTAGCGCTTGCTTCAAGTGGCCATGAAGAAGCACGTTTTTGGTTAAGTAAAGTACCTAAAGAGCGCCAAGACCGTAAATTGATGCAATGGCAATTGGGTAATATGCTCAAAACTCAAGATTGGTCGGGCATTGTGGCGTTTTTTACTGGCAAAGAAAATCTCAGTCTTGGTCAGCAATATTGGTTGGCCTATAGTTTAGAACAACGTGGTGATAAGGAAAGAGCAAATACAATTTGGCAGGGAGTTGCGCAAGAGCGAGATTATTATGGCTTTTTAGCAGCTGCGCGCTTGGGATTACCCGTGCAGTTGAATAATCAACCTTTACTAGTGAGTGACAAGTTGATGCTTAATGTTGCTAATGCACCAGGTTTTAAACGGGCAAAAGCGTTGTATGAGTTAAAACGCTTTACTTCAGCACGACGAGAGTGGAATTATTTAACGAATACATCAAGTGAAGAAGAGAAATTGGCAGCGTCAAAATTGGCTGCCGAACTTGATTGGTACGACAGTACTATTTACACCTTAGCGCAAATTAAAGCGTGGGATTATGTGGAGCTGCGTTTTCCATTTGCCTTTCAAGATTTATTTGAGCGTTACAGTAAACGTAACCACATTGATGTGACGTGGAGTATTGCTATTTCTCGTCGAGAAAGTTCCTTTGCGCCCGATGCACGTTCACATGCCAATGCACGAGGGTTAATGCAATTATTACCTAGTACCGCTAAATATGTAAATAAGAGTAGGGTGTCAGGAAGCCGTTTAAATCAACCCAAAACCAATATTCGCTTAGGTACTGAGTATTTAGAGTATCTAAAGAAGAAAAATAAAGGTAACGAGGTGCTTGCAACAGCGTCATATAATGCAGGGTATCATCGTATAAAGCGTTGGTTGCCAGAAGAGGCAATGCCTGCGGAGTTATGGGTAGAGCTTATTCCGTATCGAGAAACACGCGACTATGTTAAGAATGTATTCGCTTATAGACAGGTATACCACACGCGTTTGGGGCGTGAGGGGAATGTATTGGCGCCTATTTTAGAAATGAAAATGGGTGGGTAAATATCCCCTCAGGTGCTTTAGCGCATCAGCTGGTGGTTTGGGGATATATGAGTCTATGATAGACTCAGTGCAAGTTAAATTTAACAGATGGGTTTACTATGGATAAATTAGCCGTTTTATACGCCGAACATATTGCAACACTGCAGCAGCGTACTCAAACTATTGTTGAGCGTGAAGGATTAGAAGGTTTAGTGATCCACTCAGGACAAGCTAAGCGCCAATTTTTAGATGACATGTATTATCCGTTTAAAGTTAACCCGCATTTTAAAGCTTGGTTACCTGTAATCGATAACCCACATTGTTGGATAGTTATAAATGGGACTGATAAGCCAAAGTTAATTTTTTATCGCCCTGTTGATTTTTGGCATAAAGTACCTGATGAGCCGCGTGATTTTTGGGCTGACTACTTTGATATTGAGCTGTTACTTAAGCCTGATCAAGTTGAAAAGCTATTACCGTACGATAAAGCAAATTATGCTTATATTGGTGAGTACTTAGAAGTCGCACAAGCGCTCGGTTTTAATATTATGAACCCTGAGCCAGTACTTAATTACTTTAACTATCATCGTGCGTATAAAACTCAATATGAGCTTGAATGTTTACGCCAAGCAAACCGTATTGCAGTTGATGGTCATAAAGCAGCGCGCGACACTTTCTTTAATGGTGGCTCAGAGTTTGATATTCAACAAGCTTACTTAATCGCTACACGTCAAAGTGAAAATGAAATGCCGTACGGCAATATTGTGGCACTTAACGAAAACTGCGCTATTTTGCATTACACGCATTTTGATCCTAAAGCGCCACACGCACATCATTCATTCTTAATTGATGCTGGTGCTAATTTTAACGGTTATGCCGCTGATATTACTCGTACCTACGATTTTAAAAAATCAGGTGAATTTGCTGATTTAATCAATGTAATGACTGATCATCAAGTTGCATTAGGGAAAGCGTTAAAGCCGGGTATGCTATATGGCGAGCTTCACTTAGATTGCCACCAGCGTGTAGCGCAAGTACTGAGTGACTTTAATATTGTTAAACTACCCGCAGCTGAAATTGTTGAGCGCGGCATTACATCTACTTTCTTCCCGCATGGACTTGGCCATCATCTTGGTTTGCAAGTACATGACATGGGCGGCTTTATGGCTGATGAAAGTGGTGCGCATCAAGCGCCGCCAGAAGGGCATCCTTTCTTACGTTGTACTCGTTTGATTGAGAAAAACCAAGTGTTCACCATTGAGCCTGGTTTATATTTCATAGATTCACTATTAGGTGATTTAGCGCAAACCGACAACAAACAGTTTATTAACTGGGAAAAAGTTGAAGCGTTTAAACCATTTGGTGGTATTCGTATCGAAGATAACATTATCGTACACGAAGACAGCTTAGAAAATATGACGCGTGATCTAAACTTAGCTTAATTCTCTAAGTTTGAATGATTGGGGCCATATGGCCCCATTTTTTTGGTTGAATATTGGTTAACTAAAGTATGTCAGAATATAAATACCCCGCAGCGGATGTGTTTCATCAAGAAGAAATTAAAAAAAGCACCTTTATTGTGCACATTGCACATACGCCCGATTTAGCCTGTGCAAAAGCATTCATTAAAAGTATTGAAGAAAAGTACAGTGATGCGCGTCATAACTGTTGGGCACATGTAGCAGGTAACCCGGGCGGTAGTCATGTGTATGGATTTTCTGATGATGGCGAGCCTAACGGCACGGCGGGTAAGCCAATGCTAAATGTGCTGGTAGGATCTGGTTTAGGAGAGATCACAGCTGTGGTTACGCGCTACTTTGGTGGTATAAAGTTAGGAACCGGTGGTTTAGTGCGAGCCTATGGTGGATCACTCAATAATGCGTTGGCGCATTTAACAACAATCTTAAAAGTCCCCAGCGTGGAGTTGATTGGTTATAGTGATTACAGTGCACAAGGAGGGATAGAGCAGCTGCTGAAAACACAGTACCAAGTACTTAATATCGAAAAACAATTTACTGCTAATATTGAATGGGTTATTACTATTGATAGCCGCCAAGCTAAGCAAGCCATAAAAGATATTTATGATTTGAGCCATGGTGCGGTTGAGTTAAGTATTAAAGAGTAAGACAATAACCATTACTCACTAACCATTACCCTATAAAAAGCGATCGCTCAATGCAATTTCGTACCATCATTAAAATTCTCGGCCAACTCGTTGTACTGTTTAGTATCACCATGGTGCCGCCGGCAATTGTATCGCTTATTTATAAAGATGGTGGCGGTGTGCCATTTGTTCTCGCTTTTATATTTAGTGTTGTTATTGGCTTACTTGCGTACTACCCAAATAGACATGAGCAAGGGGATTTAAAGGCCCGCGAAGGCTTTTTAATCGTGGTGCTATTTTGGTTGGTACTAGGTGCGTTTGCATCCTTGCCGCTAATCTTTTTACAAGAGCCAAATTTATCTTTAGCAGATGCTGTGTTTGAAGCATTCTCAGGTCTAACGACAACTGGGGCAACTGTGCTTACTGGTATTGAGTACCTTCCTAAATCAGTTTTGTTTTATCGCCAACAGCTGCAGTGGTTGGGCGGTATGGGGATAATCGTACTTGCAGTGGCTGTTTTACCTATGCTTGGCGTTGGTGGTATGCAGCTGTATCGCGCTGAAACACCTGGGCCTGTTAAAGATTCAAAAATGACGCCGCGAATAGCCGATACAGCCAAGCATCTTTGGTATATTTATGTCGCGTTAACAGTTGCCTGTACGCTTGCTTATTGGGCCGCAGGCATGGAATGGTTTGATGCGATTTGTCATGCTTTCTCTACAATTGCGATAGGTGGATTTTCTACTTATGACGCGTCTATGGGGCACTTTGATAGTCCATTAATTAACTTTATCTGCGTGGTGTTTTTAATTATCGCAGCTGTTAACTTTACGTTGCACTACGCTGCGGTATCGAGTCGTAATCTCAACGTATATTTACGTGATCCTGAGTTTAAAGTGTTTTTATTTATACAGTTAGCGCTGGTGGTTGTGTGTTTTACGGTACTGTCTTCAAATAATGTTTATGCTAACGGTGATGAAACACTCGATCAGGCACTTTTTCAAGCAGTGTCGATTAGTACTACCGCGGGGTTTGCCACGGACAATTTCTCTGCGTGGCCATTATTTTTGCCAATATTGTTGGTTTTTTCGAGTTTTATTGGTGGCTGTGCAGGCTCGACCGGTGGCGGTATGAAAGTTGTGAGAGTCTTTTTACTCTATCTGCAAGGCGTGCGAGAGTTAAACCGTTTGGTTCATCCTCGGGCTATTTATTCTATCAAGCTGGGCCGTAAAGCCTTGCCTGATAAGGTTGTTGAGGCCGTATGGGGGTTTTTCTCTGCGTATGCGCTGGTGTTCGTAATAATCATGTTAGCCTTAATGGGCACTGGTATGGATAACATTACGGCGTTTTCAGCTACGGCTGCATGTTTAAATAATTTAGGCCCAGGTTTGGGGGATGTTGCTGCCCATTATGGCGCGATCAGTGATGGTGCCAAGTGGTTATTAACGATTGCGATGGTGTTTGGGCGCTTAGAGATATTCACCTTGTTAGTATTATTTACCCCGACCTTTTGGCGCGGTTAATCAGTTATGACTTGAAAAGTATTCAGGCCATTTGTTGCATTAGAACATTGATATGTAGTTGGAAAGGATATGCCAAAAACAAAACAACAATTAAATTTAGAGAATTTAGCGCACATAACGGCTGGCAGTATTGTCGATGTAGAGGTTTTAACACCCACCACGAGTAAGCGTATTAAAACGGAGTTTGTCGGTTTTTTAAATGATAGGTTCGTTATATTAAATTATCCCTCGCCCAAGCGTTTAAGTAATGCTGGTGAATACTTAAAAGACGGTGTTGTTGTCATTGTTAGGGCTGTGCTCGAAAGCGGTGGTGGGCAGGTTATTGCTTTTCGTCAACAGATACTGTCGGTATCATCGCACCCAGCACGACTTATTTATTTAAACTTCCCAACCCAAGTTCAGCTATTTAGGTTACGCTCACAAACGCGTATTCCAACATTACTACCTGCAACAATAAAACTCAGCGATGAGCGAGAATTACATGGGGTGATTAAGGATATCTCAGTGACGGGTGTGATGTTTGATGTAAAAGGCAAAGATGACCTGACAAAATTAAAGAACACACAATGCAATATAGTATTAGATAAAAATAACAAAGGCGTCACAGAGTTTAGTGGACAAATATGCAGTATCAAAACCCATGCTACAGGCTCACAGTTTGGTATTCAGTTAACAGCAAGTGAAGAGGAAATGAAATCCTTCATGAAGGATCACTTTATTGACCTCTCAGTGCTCGAGCCGCTTGTTTAAATTTGATGATTTTCGCTATTTTGCAACAAAATGGCGAAAATCATGTAACTCTTCTCAAAATCGGTTTAATTATTTTAATAGTCATTACTTATCAGTGGTTTATTTTTAAAATTAAATTTAACTTCAAGCTATCTGTATATACATTAAGCTTTTCCGTGTTTCAAAAGATGCTCATAGAGAATGATTTTTCGTTTTGATGCTGTTTTGTGTCTTTTTCATTTTACGTAAGTCACTGATAAATTAAGTTTTAATTTTACCCTCCTTTATTTTGTTGCTATTTAGCAACAAAAAACACAATAAACACCTCTAAATTCCGCGCTAAACTCTTTAAGATTTTGATTTTGTTGAGCTTATAAATGTTGGCATCGAAGTTGTAATAGTCTAGTTGTACTGAACGAAAACATGATTACTACTTTGTTCTAAACCATAAACATTGAAGGAATATTTATTATGAATACATTAAATAAAACACTAGCACTTATCGCATTAGCATCATCTTCAGCAGCATTTGCTGCAACCGACTTTGATACGTTAGATGTTGATGGTAGCGGCGCAATCAGCCAAAGCGAAGCGTCAGTTGATGCAGAGCTTATGGCAAAGTTTGCTGAACTAGATACAGACGGTAACGGTGAGTTGTCTAAAGATGAGTTCTCAAATTCGTAATATAGGCATTCTTTTACTAAAGGGATCTCTGAAAAGGACTTCCATTCTTAATTTATCTACAAGGAATATTTATTATGAACACATTAAATAAAACATTAGCACTTATCGCATTCGCATCGTCTTCAGCAGCATTTGCAGCAACCGACTTTGACACGCTAGATGTTGATGGTAATGGCGTGATTAGCCAGCAAGAAGCATCAGTTGATGCGACTATTTCTGCAAAGTTTGCAGAACTTGATACTGACCAAAACGGTGAGTTATCAAAAGAAGAGTTTTCACAAGCTTAATACCGAATACTTAGTTTATCCTGAGTTGCCAAAGACAACCTAAATGGGAAAGGAACCTATGATAAAGGATAGCAAGGACGGCTTTAACCAGTATTGAAACCAATTTTTTGATAGTACATTGAAGGAATATTAATTATGAACACATTAAATAAAGCATTAGCACTTATCGCATTAGCATCGTCTTCAGTAGCATTCGCTGCAACCGACTTTGACACGCTAGATGTTGATGGCAATGGCGCAATAAGCCAAAGCGAAGCATCAGTTGATGCCGAACTTATGGGGAAATTTACAGAGCTTGATATTGACCAAAACGGTGAGTTATCAAAAGAAGAGTTCTCTAAAGCATAATATGATTTTTTAAAATTGATTCTTCCCTGATCATTTTACTCTAAAGCAGCCACCCTCCTGGCTGCTTTTTTGTTTGTTTATCGAACGTTTATACCCAAACCACCTCAAGATGCAGAATTCAGCGTTCCACAGGGGCTTAATATCAAGGCGTTACTTTGCAATAATGGTCGTCCCTTTTAAGAAGTAACAACGTAGAGAGTAAGCGCCTATGAAACGCCCAGAGGGTTGGTTTAAAAGCGACGCTCGCATATTGAGGTGGCTTGGGTATACAGGTTTGGAAAATAAGTTTATTATCAAGGCGTTAATTCATACATGGAGGTGAGTAATGTTATCGCTAATTTCTTCGTACGCCGCAATTATAGCCAGTATATGGATTGTGGTAGGTGTTTATGTGGCTGGTCGGTTTTACCCAAATTACAGTCATAGAAAACAATTTTGCAGTGAGCTTGGTGCCACTGGTAGCCCCACAGAAAAATTATCTCCCCTTATAAATAATTACCCACTAGGCATACTTTTTTGCCTATTTGGCTGGCATGTTCTTGCATTTGATGATGCATCTATTCTCATTAATCTAGTTGCTTGGCTAGTCATTGTTCATGGTATAGGAACTTGGGTGGCTGGTTATTTCCCTATGGATGCAGATCCTTATATAAAAACGCCAACTGTGAGTTGTAATATCCACTCTTGGGCTGGTTTTATTATGTTACTTTCATTGCTAATTGCGCCGTTGTTGGTGGTTTTTAGTGAGAGTGTGTCGGTTATTTTTCGGTGGTTTTCAGCGGTGTCGGCCGGATTTACAATTTACTTTTTAGTGTTGTTGGCTAAAGCGTTTAAGGAAAGAAAGCACGCAGGGGTTTATCAGCGTGTATCTTATGGTATTCAGCTATTGTGGCTAAGTGCATTTTCGTGGGTGATCTAAATAAGAGGAATTGAAATGTCAGAGTATCAAGTGAAAATTGACTGGACGCGCAAAGCGGATGAATTGTTTATAGATAACAAATACAGTCGATCTCATCAGTGGGAGTTTGATGGTGGTTTAAGCGTGGCGGCATCATCTTCTCCGCATATAGTGCCACTACCGTATTCGGTTGCTGAAAATGTCGATCCAGAGGAGGCATTTATCGCTTCGTTGTCGAGCTGCCATATGTTGTTCTTTTTATCTATTGCTGCAAAACATAAAATTAAAATTGATAGTTATATTGATAATGCTGTCGGCGTGATGGAAAAAGACGATGCGGGTAAAGTCGCTATGACACTGGTTACATTAAAGCCGAAGGTAACACCGTCAGAGGGGCAAGCGTTGAGCTTTGAGGAACTGGAATCTTTTCATCACCAAGCGCATGAATTGTGTTTTATTGCCAACTCAGTAAAAACTAAAATAGTCACTGACATTGTTTATTTTAGAGACACTCGGTTATAAGCAAAATTTAACCGCTTTGCCATTGTGATTTCGCACAATGGCAACAAACCACACTTTTAAGCAAAAACCAGCTCCGTTATTTTCTTTTCTGTTAAAATATATTTTCAAATCAATTAAAATCAAAGGCTTAAGTTTATTGTTTTACAGGTTTATTTTTTAAACTATGGCTATTCAGTTGCAATACGATTTTAGACACTCTAAAAGTGAGCTAAAAAAGCGTATGAAAGATAAAACTGTGTCATTTATTAAAAAACTAAGCTATTGATTATTATTGATTTAATTTTTATGTAAAGTGACTTGTTGCTAATTGGCCACAAAAAAGAGTGGTTAAACCTTTTTATTCTTCCTTTTCAACTATCAACATCATGATTTTAAACAACTATTTATAGTTGGCATCGAAGTTGTAATAGCTAGCTTGTATTGAACGAAATGAGATTGCCCCCGGTAGTTTATATAGCGTTCGTAAACATAAATATTGAAGGAATATAACGATGAATACATTAAATAAAACATTAGCACTTATCGCATTAGCATCATCTTCAGCAGCATTCGCTGCAACCGACTTTGACACGTTAGATGTTGATGGCAGTGGCGCAATCAGCCAAAGCGAAGCATCAGTGGATGCAGATTTAATGAGCAAATTTGCCGAATTAGATACCGACGGTAACGGTGAGCTTTCAAAAGAAGAGTTCTCGAACGCGTAACGTTAACCTTAGTGCCAGCGTTTAGCTGGCGAGCTTGAAACCAAGCATTGTAAATTTGAAGGAATATAACTATGAATACATTAAATAAAACATTGGCACTTATCGCATTAGCATCATCTTCAGCAGCATTCGCTGCAACCGACTTTGACACGTTAGATGTTGATGGCAGTGGCGCAATCAGCCAAAGCGAAGCATCAGTGGATGCAGAGCTAATGAGCTTATTCTCTGAACTAGATACCGATGGGAATGGTGAGCTTTCTGTAGAAGAGTTTGCAAAAGCTTAATTTTTATAAAGTGATTTCTTAAAGAGATTTTCGATACCAATATAATGAAAAGTAAAAATACTACTTTTTATTTATGAGGAATAAAACGATGAAACATATTAATACAACATTTGCTATTTTGGCCCTTGCAGCTTCATCAGCAGCATTTGCTGCGGTTACCTTTGAATCATTTGATACCGATGGTAATGGTGCTATTACCAAAGAAGAGGCATCGGTAAATACACGCCTTGTAGAGATATTTGCAGACTTAGATACTGATCAAAACGGTGAGTTATCAAAAGAAGAATTCGCCAAGGCACAATAAGCTTTCCTTAGCGGAAAATAAAATGAACACTTCATATACGTAAAAGCAGCTTAACTTGAGCTGCTTTTTTTTAATTGAACCGGTATATAAAGCATATTTTCTTATAAGAAAATCGCACTTACTTGGAATAGTTTTTCAACGACGTTGATATGCTTTTTATCAATTAAAAACATGATAACGTGATCACCAGAGTGAATAACCGTGTCGTCGTGCGCAATTAATACATCATCGTTACGAACGATTGCACCAATAGTAGTCCCTGCAGGAAGCTTGATATCAGCAATTGCACGCCCTACAACCTTTGATGTGTTTTCGTCGCCATGGGCAACAGCCTCAATCGCTTCTGCCGCACCTTTACGTAAAGAATACACATTTACAATGTCACCACGGCGAACATGAGTAAGCAGCGCTGAAATTGTTGCTTGTTGCGGTGAAATGGCGATATCAATTTCACCACCTTGCACTAAATCAACATACGCACCGCGCTGAATAAGCACCATGGTTTTTTGTGCACCCATGCGTTTGGCAAGCATGGCCGACATGATGTTTGCTTCATCGTCATTAGTCACCGCAATAAACACATCAACTTGTTCTATGTGCTCTTCCGATAGCAGCTCTTGATCGGATGCATCCCCACAAAACACCACGGTGTTATCGAGCATTTCAGACAGCTGCTCGGCACGCTCTTTACTGCGTTCGAGTAACTTTACACTGTGATTTTTTTCAAGTGAACGGGCAAGCCCTGCACCGATATTACCGCCACCTGCGATCATAATTTTTTTGTATGAACGCTCGAGCTTCTGTAGCTCATTCATTACTGCTCGAATGTGCTTAGTTGCAGCGAGGAAGAATACTTCATCATCTGCTTCAATAACGGTGGTGCCGAGTGGCTTTATTGCTTTACCTTGGCGATAAATGGCAGCAACACGCGTTTCAACGTTAGGAATATGCTCTTTTAAGGCTGATAGCGCATAACCAACCAATAAGCCACCGTAGTATGCTTTAACAGCCACTAACGAGAGCATGCCATCACCAAACTGCAAAACCTGTAAAGCCCCTGGGTAGTCAATCAAGCGACGAATATACTTGGTGACCAATTGCTCGGGTGCAATGTAGTGATCAACCGGTAAATCATCATTTTGAAATAACTTTTCACGGTACTTTAGGTATTGCTCTGAGCGAATACGTGCAATTTTAGTGGGCGTTTTAAATATACTGTAAGCAACTTGGCAAGCGACCATGTTCACTTCATCTGAACTGGTCACTGCTATTATCATATCGGCGTCTTCCGCACCGGCGCGGCGTAGTACGTCTGGGTGTGCACTGTGTCCTGTCACACCTTGCAGGTCGTACTTATCTTGCAACTCACGTAAACGGTTGCCATCAATATCAACAACCGTGATTTCGTTTTGTTCACCTACGAGGTTTTCAGCGAGCGTTCCGCCTACTTGTCCAGCACCGAGTATGATTATTTTCATGGTTTACTTGAGCTTCTTATGAGTGTTTTTTTACAAGTTTGGCATAATAGAAACCGTCGCTTTCACCGGGCAGCAATTGCAGACCTGGGTTTGCTGGCGTGTCGTTATCATGTAGCGGAATATGCTCAACGTCATTGTTGTTTGCTAAAAACTTAGCAACTTGTAATTGGTTTTCTTGTGGTAATACCGAGCACGTTGCATAAATTAAGGTACCACCGGGCTTAAGTAACGGCCAAATGTTATTTAGAATATCACCTTGTAATGTTGCAAGATCATTGATATCAGAGGCACGGCGCAACCATTTTATGTCAGGGTGGCGGCGGATCACGCCTGTTGCAGAGCAAGGGACATCTAATAAAATGCGGTCAAACTGTTGTTCGTCCCACCATTTGTGTGGTTGAGAAGCATCAGCACATTGTAAATCAGCACCTAGACCAATACGGACAAGGTTTTGTTTTACGCGCTCAAGGCGTGTTTCGTCGCAATCAAGAGCAAGTACGTCGGCATCAGCAAGCTCTAAAATATGACATGTTTTACCACCAGGGGCAGCACACGCATCTAAAATGTGCTCTTCAGCTTTTGGATCTAAAAAGCGTGCCGCTAATTGTGCTGCAGCATCTTGTACTGAACATGCGCCGGTGTCGAATTCGGGTAATGAGAAAACATCTCGTGGTTTATCTAGCTTAATGCCATCAGGAAAGTCAGCATTTAATGTGTGTGCGATATCATTGGCTGTAAGCATCTCGCTATATTCAGCTGTGTTATATTGCGCTTGATTAACACGTAACCACATTGGTGCTTGCTGTTGGTTGGCTTCTAACAGTGCTTGCCAAGAGTCAGGGTACGCTTCGGTAACTTGTTTGATAAACCAGTTTGGGTGGTTGTATAAACAGACCGGAATTTGTTTGGCTTTTTCTTCTAGCTCTTCTTGCTGGCGCTGAAAGCTGCGTAATATAGCGTTGATCAAACCTTTTAGACCCAGAGCTCTTAGCTGCTCTAAAGCATTTACTGTTTCACTGATAGCTGCATGAGGTGGAACACGCATATGTTGTAGTTGGTAAATGCCAACATACAGCAAAAACTGGAATATACGGCGCTTTCCCTTGAGAGGTTGTTCAACTAAATGCTGGCAATAATTCTCTAAGCTTGGCAAATAACGCAGTACACCGTAACAAATTTGCTGTAATAAGGCTTTATCTTTAGGGGGTAAACCTTGGCTTGCAAAAGGCAGCTCTTGATTTAGAGATGCGCCTTTATCTACGACGTTATATAAAGTTTCGGCGGCAAGCGCGCGTACGTTGGGAGCTTTACTCATTGTTTTCGCCTAATATTGTACCAGGAGTTACCCAGTCTGCTCGGCCGTTTAAAAAGTCAGTAATGGCCATTGGCTTTTTGCCTTGTGGTTGTACTTGCGTGATATTAAGTGCGTTAGTGCCACAGGCAATCACAATGCCGTGTTTATCGCTTTGTAAAACAGTGCCTGTAGGGCCTGTTTGTTCAACAACATTGGCTTGGTATACTTTTACAGTGTTTTCGCCCATTTGGGTAAAACACACTGGCCACGGATTGAATGAACGAATGTTACGTTCAATCTGTGCAGCGTCCATTGTCCAATCAATGTTTGCCTCTTCTTTAGAGAGCTTTTTAGCATAGTTAGCCAGTTCATCATCTTGTACTTGTGGTGTAATTTCACCATTAGCCAATTGAGTGATGGTGTTGATGAGTGCGCTTGGGCCTAAATCAGCAAGCTTATTGTATAGGCTGGCACTGGTCTCAGTAGCATCAATAGGGCAACGGCTAATATGCAGCATGTCGCCGGTATCTAGGCCTTCATCCATTTGCATAATAGTGACGCCAGTCTCAGTATCCCCGGCCCAAATAGCACGCTGTATTGGTGCAGCACCGCGCCAGCGTGGCAAAATTGAACCATGTACGTTTAAGCAGCCTAAGCGAGGTGCATCTAAAATAGCTTTAGGTAACAGCAGTCCATATGCAACAACAATCATAATGTCGGCATTAAGGTTGTTTAGCTCAGTGAGTGCGTCGTCACTTTTTAATGAGGACGGTTGAAAAACAGGTAATTCATGCGCCAGCGCAAGTTCTTTTACTTCACTGGCTTTGAGTTTTTTTCCGCGACCAGCAGGGCGATCAGGTTGGCTGTATACGCCAACAATTTGATGCTCTGAATCGATAAGAGCTTGTAAATGGCGCGCAGCAAAATCGGGCGTACCGGCAAAAATAATGCGTAATGGTTGTGTCACTGAACTTCCTAATTAATTCTAAGGTACTTATTGCGCTGCAAGCTTGGCTTCTTTTTCAAGTTTTTTACGAATACGTTGACGCTTTAACGGGGATAAGTAATCAATGAATAACTTACCAATTAAGTGATCAAGCTCGTGTTGGATGCAAATAGCTAAAAGTTCATCAGCATCTAAAGTGAACTCTTCACCTTTCTCATTAAGGGCTTTTACAGATACTGTTTCTGCGCGATCAACTTTTGCGTAAGAATACGGTACAGATAAACAACCTTCTTCACTGACTGTTTCACCCGCTTGGGTTATAATCGTTGGGTTGATCAACACCAAGGGTTCATTGCGTTCTTCTGATACATCAATGACGACAATGCGTTGATGAATGTCAACTTGGGTTGCGGCTAATCCAATGCCGTTCTCGTCGTACATAGTCTCTAGCATGTCTTTTACAATTTGACGAATTTGGTCGTCAACATGCGTTACTTCTTTTGCAATTGTACGTAAACGTTCATCTGGAAATCTTAAAACTTCTAACCTAGCCATAGTAACCTTTTTCACTTGTGCTTAATTTAGGGTATTGTATGCTCTTATTTTAGCCATTCGCGTTCACCTTTAACAGGTTTTGGTTGATAATAATGAAAAAACACCACAAGGAAGCTCAATGAAATACCCATTATTCGCAGCAGTGTTGGCACTAAGTACTGCATTTCCATCGGTAGCCGATGTGTTAAATATAAAAAAAGATGCGCCAAAACAGTATGTTGTAAAAAAAGGTGATACGCTTTGGGATATTTCAGCTATCTATCTAAATAAGCCGTGGTTGTGGCCTGAGCTTTGGCAAATGAATCCGCAAATTGATAACCCACACCTTATTTATCCCGGCGATGCCCTTTCTTTGATTTATGATGAGCACGGAAATCCACGCTTAGTGATTAATTCAGGTTATAAAAAATTGTCGCCACATGGACGAATTACACCAAAAGGTCGTAATGCAATCCCAACTTTGCCACTAGAACTATTACGCCCTTATTTGACTTATGAGCAAGCGCTAAGTAGAAAAGAGATAGCGGAAAAACCTTATATTTTAGGTGCTAATGTAAACACTAAAATGAACACCGAAGGTCATATTGTGTATGTTAAAGGCGAGCTTAAATTGCATGAAGCTTATGCTATTTATCGTAAAGGCAAAGCGTATATTGATCCTGAGACGAATAAAGCACTGGCATATAAATCACAATTAGTGGGTATAGGCCGCGTATTCAGAGAAGGTGATTTATCACAAGGAGTGCCTTCCTCTGTTAAAGTGACTGAGGCTAAACAGGAGATCAGAGCCACAGATTTCTTAATGCCAGCAATGCAAGGGCAAGCCTTACCTGCCTATTTTAAAATGCAGCGCCCAGATGAGCCGATTACAGGTAACATTATTGCAGCAACAAGTAGATTAAGAGAATTCAGCACAATGGATATTGTAGTGCTAAACTTAGGTTTAGAGCAGAATATTAAAGCAGGCCATATTTTAGATATTGAACGTCAATCACCTACAGTGTTTGATGGACGTAATGGCCCTCGCTATGAAGAAGATTCTAATAGCCTTGAAAAATTCATGAAAAAGAGCGATGAATTTTTTGGGGTTGAGCCAGATAAAAACTCTACAGTGTGGCATATGCCAAAAGAAAAAGTTGGCGAGCTAATGGTATTTAAAGTACATGAAAAAGTTAGCTACGCTTTAATCGTAAAAAACCAGCACCCAATCCGCATCGGTGATTTTGCAGTTATAAATTAAATCAGGTTTGAGTGCTCTAAGGAGAGAGCATGGAAAATTCTTCGGGCAAGCTAGCACACTGGCTTGCCTTTTATTTATGTAAAGGCTTGGGCGTTAAAACTTTACTGGCTCTAGCGCAAAACCAGCCATTAGAGTGTTTATTTGAACTTAACCACGAGCAGTTAGTAGAGTGCGGCCTTAGTTCACAAATCGCTAGCAACTTACTTGCTACTGATTGGCGGCAAGTCGATTACTATCAGACATTAATTGCTCAATCAGATATAACTGCAATTAATTATTTTGATTCCCCCTTATATCCCCCGTTATTAAAAGAAGTGGCTAGTGCACCCTTGTTATTATTTTGCCGCGGTAATTTAGAACTACTGAATAGTCCACAAATAGCGATTGTTGGCAGTCGTCATGCTACACCATCAGGGCTAGAAATAGCGGCTGAGTTTGCGCATCAGCTTACTCTTGCAGGGTTAACTGTTACCTCAGGAATGGCACTTGGCATTGATGGTGCAGCCCACAAAGGAGCGCTTGCGGGCAACGGTAAAACGATTGCAGTACTTGGCACAGGAGTTGATGTGTATTATCCCAAACGGCATAAGCTGCTTACAGATAAAGTATGTGAACATGGTTTATTAGTGAGTGAGTTTTTACCTGGCACAGCCGCTAATGGTAATAATTTTCCGCGCCGAAATCGCATAATATCGGGTTTATCACTCGGTGTATTAATTGTCGAGGCGCAAATTAAAAGCGGCTCACTCATTACAGTCCGCTATGCACTGGAACAAAATAAAGAAGTGTTTGCTGTGCCAGGTTCAATTAAAAACCCGCTATCAGAAGCAAGTCACTTTTTAATAAAGCAAGGGGCAAAATTAGTCGAAAATGTCAGTGATATTTTAGATGAAGTAAGCTTTTCCTGTCAAAACAGTCTATATAATATAGAGAAAGCGTCGACTAACGAACCCACATGCGAAGTACTTTGTAGTGTAGGTTTTGAAGTGACTGCAGTCGATGTAATTGTTCAGCGTAGCCAATGGCCGATAGATAAAGTACAAGCACGTTTACTTGATCTTGAGCTTGAAGACCGGGTCGAGCGGGTATTAGATGGCTATATCCGAGTTCGCTAGATTATAGATACTTATATAAGGGAAGTAACATGTTCGATATCCTCATGTACCTCTTTGAAAATTATATTCATAGTGAAGCTGAAATTTATGCTGAGCATAATGAACTCACAGATGAGTTATTACGTGCGGGCTTCAATAAGCCCGAAATATACAAAGCATTGAATTGGCTAGAGCAATTAGCTGAACTACAGCACAGTGATGAAATTCCTTATCTCAATGCTTATCCACAACATGCGGTACGTATTTTTACAGAGAGTGAATGTGAGATGCTTTGTGTTGAGTGCCGTGGTTTTTTAATGTTTATAGAGCAGATTGGGGTTATAAATAGTGCGGTTCGTGAAATGGTCGTGGATCGCTTACGTGCTTTAGATAAACCTTTTATAACGATTGATGATTTAAAATGGGTAATACTAATGGTGCTATTTAATGTGCCTGGTTCCGAGTTTGCTTATTCTCAAATGGAAAAAATTATTTTTAATGAGCCCGCTGAGGTTTTACATTAAACATCGACTTTTTCAATACGTGTGCTTTTAGAGGATTTAGGTGGGTATGCTTGTATCTTAAATTAGTTTGGGTATATTAGGCGAAAATTAACCAACCGCTTTGGAAACACATGAGCAAAATTGATCATTCACTTTTCTCTGCAAACCAGCACGCCTTAGAAAAAGAGTACGAAGTGTGCCCTCAATGTGGTTCTGAGTTAGTTATTCGTAATAGCAAGTCAGGTCCTTTTCTTGGCTGTGCAAGTTACCCTAAATGTGACTTTATTCGTTCTTTAGTACAGCATGATACTCAGCAAATTAAGGTTCTAGAAGATAGCCCTTGCCCTGAATGTGCAAACCCGCTGGTGGTTAAAAATGGTCGCTATGGCATGTTTATTGGTTGTACAGGCTACCCTGAATGTCATTATATTGCCCATGACGAGCCTAAAGAAAATGAAGACGTATTACCTGCATGTCCTAAATGTACTAAAGGGCAGCTAGTTGCACGTAGTAATAAATTTGGAAAAACCTTTTACTCATGTAACAGCTACCCAAGTTGTAAGTACACTTTAAATCACAAACCTATTGAACACACTTGCCCACAATGCCAGTGGCCAGTGATGACACAAAAGAAGATGGCGAACAGTGATGTGTTACAATGCCCCCAGAAAAACTGCTCGCATAAATTGACGGTGAGCGACTAATTAGCAGCTTTAACTTTTTGTATGTGGAGAATTCCTGTGGCCGATTCAACCTCTGTGCCTAAAACCGCCCTTACTGCTTTGCAGCAAGGAGGTGTTATTGTTTATCCAACTGAAGCAGTATATGGGTTAGGTTGCGACCCAGACGACCAACACGCCGTTGAAAAATTATTAGCGATCAAGCAACGCCCAGTCGAAAAGGGCTTAATTTTAATTGCTGATAATTATGGCCAGTTACTAAAATATGTTGATGACGCAAAAATTCCTATGGATAAACGCGCTGATATTTTTTCTAGTTGGCCAGGGGCGATTACGTGGGTAATGCCTGCAGCTAAAAATACACCAAAATGGTTAACAGGGCAGTTTGATACCATTGCGGTACGTGTAACAAATCACCCAACGGTTAAGCGTTTATGCCAAGAACTTGGTAAGCCTTTAGTGTCGACAAGTGCTAATTTATCAGGGCAAGATACAGTAACCAGCATTGAAATGGCGAAGAGTGAATTTGATCAACAGGTTGCGTTTTATGTTGATGAGCCATTAGGTGGCCGAACTCAGCCAAGCACTATTAAAGACGTAATGACCGGTAAAATATTTAGAGGATGAATATGCACAGTAATCTGCTTGAACAAGTAAAAACGTATTTAATGGCTTTGCAAGACACTATTTGCGAAGGCTTAGAGCGCGCTGATGCGAACGCTAAGTTTGTTGAAGATAGCTGGCAACGTGCAGAGGGGGGCGGAGGGCGAACGCGCGTCATTCGTGATGGAAATATCATAGAACAAGGCGGCGTTAACTACTCTCATGTGTTTGGTGCATCAATGCCTGCATCTGCTACCGCGCATAGGCCAGAACTCGCTGGACGTAGTTTTCATGCTTGTGGGGTGTCGTTAGTTATTCACCCTAAAAACCCGCATATACCAACTAGCCATGCAAACGTGCGATTTTTTATTGCAGAAAAAGAAGGCGAAGAACCTATTTGGTGGTTTGGTGGCGGGTTCGATTTAACACCTTTTTATCCTGTATTTGATGATGTTAAGCATTGGCACCAAGTGGCGCATGATCTGTGCGCTCCTTTTGGCGATGACGTGTATCCTCGCTATAAAAAGTGGTGCGATGAATATTTTTATATCAAGCACCGTAATGAAACTCGTGGTGTGGGTGGCTTGTTTTTTGATGACTTGAATGAGCATGGCTTTGAGCAAAGCTTTGCTTTAATGCAAGCTGTTGGTAATGGCTTTCTCGATGCTTATGTGCCGATTATAGAACGTCGTAAAAGCGACGAGTACACACAGCAACAACGTGACTTCCAGCTTTATCGCCGAGGTCGTTATGTTGAGTTTAATTTAGTGTGGGATCGCGGTACGTTGTTTGGTTTGCAAACAGGTGGCCGTACAGAATCTATTTTAATGTCTATGCCGCCACTTGCGCGCTGGGAATATAATTATACGCCAGGGGCAGAAAGTCCTGAAGCGCAGCTTTACCAATTCTACTTGAGGCCACAAGCATGGCTAAGTAGTGAACCGGAGCAATTAGTTTCCCGAGACTGGCAATTATAATACCGAGTTGGCGCTAATTGATTTAGCGCCGCACCTTAATTTAATTTAAAACGTCTGACCTGCTCATCCAACGAGCGAGCTAGCGATAATAGTTCTTCACTTATTTTTTGATTGTCGTTGGCATCGACTAATGAGCGCTCCGCATTATCACTGATTGCCACAACACTTTGATTAATTTCTTCAGCAGCTAAGCTTTGCTGTTCTGTTGCATCAGCAATTTGTACATTTAGCTGATTAATTTCGCTCATCTGAGAGGAAATATCTTTTAAAGCCTGTGCAACTTTTTTGACTTGTAGCGCCCTATCATCAGCTTCTTCACACGAGTTACTCATCATAGTGACGGTTTGCGAGGCTTCTGATTGTAGCTTATCTATTGTGCGTTTAATCTCGTCTGTTGAATCATGAGTACGTGTTGCTAAAGTGCGAACTTCATCGGCGACAACAGCAAAGCCTCGACCAGCTTCTCCCGCTCTTGCTGCTTCTATTGCAGCATTTAACGCGAGTAAATTAGTTTGTTCAGCAATGCTACTGATCACTTCAAGTACTTTTCCCACTTCTAAGGTTTGAGCTTGTAGCTGACTTACTTGCTGGGCTGCGCTACGAACATCGTCAGCGAGTTGATTTATGCTTACCTGCGTATGCTCAGCAACGCGTAAGCTCTGTTGTGCAAGCACATTACTACTCTCCGATTTTTCTGAAGCAAAGTGAGTGGTATTTTTAACTTCGTTAGATGAGCTTTCCAGTTCATTAATTGCAGCCGCAACAGAGTCTGTTCCTTGTTTTTGGCTTAATATTGATTGTTCAGTCGCATCGACAGAGGCATAAATGGCTTCGGCAGAATGAATCAACACTTTTGATGAATGTGACACTTGCGCAATATTTTCTTTAAAGGCACTTATCATCTGATTAAAGCTATTTGCTAAGGAGCTTAACTCATCGTTATTGTTATCCTCAATTTTGAGGCTTAAATCATTATTGCTAGTGGCTAGGTGCATCATGCGATCAATGTTATTGAGGCGTTTAATGAATATTCTTCTAAAGAGTAAACCCAATAATAAAAAAGCAGTTACAAAAAGCGTAGATAGCAGGGCTGTATTGATAAGTGTATTTCGCGTTACTTTTGTTTCAATATCTGCGAGTGAATAACTAATTTTTACAACCCCTAATACATCACCTTCTTGTGCCTGATGGCAACCAAGGCAATTCGTTCCTTTATGATCACTGCTTGCAAGCATCGGCTTTAAATAGGTCATATAACGCGTACTTTGCTGTTGTTCAATGAAAAGGTCTTCTTTTCCATTAAGTGCTGCAATCTCTGCGTCGTTACTTGGAGCTTGGTTTGCAGCGCCTGGGCCATAAAGTTTGTTTACAATGGGGCTACGGATTATATGGGCATCTTCAATATTTGGGTGATTACGTAATTTGCTGCTTAGTATTTCTCGATTCGCCATTGTGCCAGTGAGCATCATGGTATTGATGGAATCAAAGTAATTATCAGCAAGTAGCTTAATGTTGCTGGCAATTGTTTCCTGGGCAAGGGTATGTTGCTGATTTGAACTACTGAAAATACTTGCAAAAAGTACTAGCACGCCGGTGATTGCCAGTAATGCATAAATTTTATGTTGGATGGATTTCACGCGCATAATACTCTTCTAAACAAGATAGCGTTATTATCTGTATTTAGAAGAGTACGACATTGATATAGCGCAAACTTAAAAGATTAAAATCGCTTTAGTGCTGGTTGATCATGTGACTGGCAAGCTGCGCCAATGATTTTCGTAACCCTTCTCGTAATAAAGGATTATCAATTTCAGCATCTAACGCTTTATCCATACAATACATCCATTGATCGCGTAAATCTTGATCGATAGGAAAAGGCATATGGCGTTTACGCAGCATAGGGTGACCATGTTTTTCTACAAACAAATCAGGGCCGCCTAACCAACCGGATAAAAACTCAAAAAATACTTGGCGAATACGATCTAATGGTTGAGGATGCATATCATATAACGGTTTAGCGTAATCATCGGTGGCCATAATGTCGTAGAATCTATTTGCAAGTGCAAACGCGCCAGCTTCTCCACCCATCATTTGATAAGGTGTTTTTTCGGGAGTAGGTGCTTGCTGTGGCTCAGGTTGTTTCGATTTAGAAAAAAGTCGTTTAATCATAGTTTTTATCATCGTTAATTAGCAGTAAATTACTCTGTAATATTACTAAACAAAGAGGTTGCTCGAATATGGACAAATATGCAGTTTTTGGAAATCCCATTAAACACTCAAAATCCCCTGCGATACATAAGCAATTTGCAACCTCATTGGGCGAGAAGATCGATTATCGGGCAATACTAGCACCAATAGATGGCTTTAAAATAGCGGTTGCTGATTTTTTTGCTGCTGGTGGTAATGGTGCCAACGTAACTATGCCATTTAAAGAGCAAGCATATGAATTAGTTGATGAGCGAACTGAGCTTGCCACCATTGTCGGTGCTGTAAATACAATAAAGCTGCTAGATGATGGCCGCTTATTAGGTGATAACACCGATGGTGTTGGCTTTGTTAATGACTTGCTCGCAAATAAAGTTGCTATTAAAGGTAAACGTATTTTACTGATTGGTGCTGGTGGTGCGGCGCGAGGGGTTGTATTGCCATTACTGGCACAGCAGCCGAGTGAAATCATCATCGTCAATCGCACCGCGGCAAAAGCCAAAGCATTAGCACAGCTGTTTGCTCAATATGGCGCAGTGACAGGCTATGGATTTGATGATTTACCTGAAGGTGATTACTCACTAATTGTAAACTCTACATCTAGTAGTATGTTGGGTGAGTTGCCAGCACTCGACAAAAAGCACCTTAATAATTGTAAATGTGTATATGATATGTTTTATTCACTACAAAACACTCTGTTTATGCAATGGGCACAGGATTACAAAGCCGATATTAGCGTACTCGATGGTAGCGGTATGCTCGTTGGGCAAGC
Organism: Pseudoalteromonas sp. NEC-BIFX-2020_015; assembly: GCF_012952265.1. NCBI lineage: Bacteria > Pseudomonadati > Pseudomonadota > Gammaproteobacteria > Alteromonadales > Pseudoalteromonadaceae > Pseudoalteromonas > Pseudoalteromonas sp. NEC-BIFX-2020_015. The sequence goes on along the minus strand of NZ_JABCJL010000026.1, from coordinate 1,332 downwards.
AGCACAAGCTTACTTTGTTTGGCGTGATAAAATGCCAGCAATACTCCCTATTGTGCGATCATTAAAAGCTGGAGAATTGATATGAATCAAGCAATTCAATTTATAGATCGATTTGAATTTAATGTGCAAAGCCAGCAGTTAACGTTTTTTGCCCAAGTAAGTGGCCTAATGGTTAAATGTGTTATTGATACGCAAAGTCTAGCATTGGCAGATCAGCAAGCGGCTAAGGCGCACTTTGAAGCTGTACGTTTTGACTATGAAGATATTGCCGAGCAACTAATCGAAGATGAAGAGTATAACTCGGCGGGAGAGATTGTTGTTGCAGTGCTGAATTAACCTTCAGCTAGGTATTCATCTTTGAGCTCAACATAATTGATGGCTGACACTTTTAAAAAGCTCAGCTCTTGCTCTGTTAAAGGGCGGGCTTGTTTTACTGGGCTGCCAACATAGAGGAAACCAGACTCTAAACGTTTGTTTGGTGGGACTAATGAACCGCCTCCAATAATCACATCGTCTTCAACTATCGCGTTATCCATTACAATAGCGCCCATACCGACTAAAATACGATTACCTAACCGACACCCGTGCAGCATTACTTTATGGCCAACAGTAACATCGTCACCAATGATAAGCGGATAACCATCAGGGTTACTTTTACTTGGACGAGTAAGGTGTAGCACACTGCCATCTTGTACATTAGTACGTTCACCAATACATATATAGTTAACGTCTCCACGTGCTGCGACTAATGGCCATACACTACTATCTTTACCTAGCGTTATATTACCAACTAAAACAGCGGACTCATCAATATAAACAGATTGATTAAAAGTAGGGGTTATTCCCTTGTAAGAACGGATAGTCATAAAAACACCTAATAAAATGAAAGTGATTGAATCTGATGATAGCAGCAGAGCTAATAAAATGGCTAGTATGGATCTATGTTGCTCACTAAACTAGCACTTTCAAGGTGTTTAGCTCGTAAACCGAACGAACAGTACTTTATTTCAAGTTTTCTTCAAATAACGCTTGCGTAAAATCAGCCGCGCCCTATAATGCGACCCCACTGAGACGGCAGACAGCAACGCTTAGCGGGGCAAGAGTTAATCAGTGAGTCGAGTAAAACTTGGGTTTGAATTTTTATAAAGTTTAAATTTAAGTGTTGACAAAAAAAGTGGAAAGCGTAATATGCGCAGCCCTAGCGGGATAAAGTTTAACTTTAACCGCAACGTTCTTTAACAATATAAAGCAATCATCTGTGTGGGCACTCGTACAGATTGAGTTCTAACAGCCGAGCTTAACTTTCTTTTTAGATAGCTAAGCAAGGCAAAA
>NZ_JABCJL010000025.1:0-75413 GCF_012952265.1 Pseudoalteromonas sp. NEC-BIFX-2020_015 | reverse complement strand
AAAATTCAGTGAGTGCAAAGAATGGGCTCCTCATAACTAGAAGGCCGTCGGTTCGCTTTTCATAAACACTGGCTCCCGTAACCACTGAAATAAAAGTGAAAAGTAAGAATGAATCGACACTCTATATAAGTGTTTTTTTATGTCTGAAATTCAGTGAAATGCTTAGATTGGGCTGCGTATAACCCGAAGGTCGTCGGTTCGCTCTTCATAAACACTGGCTCCCGCAACCACTGAAATAAAAATAGTAATATTAAACAGACACGCCTAAAGCGTGTTTTTTTATGCCTAAAATTCAGTGAGTGCAAAGAATGGGCTCCTCATAACTAGAAGGCCGTCGGTTCGCTTTTCATAAACACTGGCTCCCGTAACCACTGAAATAAAAGTGAAAAGTAAGAATGAATCGACACTCTATATGAGTGTTTTTTTATGTCTGAAATTCAGTGAAATGCTTAGATTGGGCTGCGTATAACCCGAAGATCGTCGGTTCGCTTTTCATAAACTCAGGCTCCCGCAACCACTGAAATAAAAGTGAAAAGTAAGAATGAATCGACATTCTATATGAGTGTTTTTTATGTCTGAAATTTAGTGAAATGCTTATATCAATTTTATTAAAAACATGGTCATGCTAGCAAATTAAATTACTCACTAACTACGTTAAAAATTACTTATATAGAACAACTGCATATCATAACTTTTGCCTTGTTATTGAGCCATTTTCTTGTCGCAATAATAGATCACTAATTTAATGCAATTGGTATATTAGGCTGTTATGAATCTTACTTCCAAAGATCTGGGTCGTCATTTGCGTTTAAATTACTATTGTTGAGGACTTGTGCGAATCGATTTGCAAAAATACCTAAATATCCCCATGCCGCAAAGAATATTGCAGTGACAAGAATAACCAAACCAATTATTTGCAGGCTGAAGTGAGTATAGTAACCAAGGGCAATAAATATCACGGCCAGCACAAACAGTGCAAGGCCGCGTAAAAAGCGTTTTAAGCTGAGCTTAGGCTCTGAGCCTAAGCGATATATCAGCGGCTTTAACATAGCTGAAGACTATTAATAGTAAGAATGTTCGCCAGCTTTGTGATCAGTTATATCAGCAACGCCAGTGATTTCGTCAAACTTAGCTATCATTTCTTTTTCGATACCTTCTTTTAACGTGACATCGATCATTGAGCAACCATTACAACCACCACCAAATTGTAAAACTGCAATACCTTCTGCCGTTACTTCAACAAGGCTTACTTGGCCACCGTGGTTTGCTAACTGAGGGTTAACCTCGGTTTCTAGCATGTGTTGGATGCGCTCATTAAGTCCTGCGTCATCACCAATTTTACGTGCTTTAGCATTTGGCGCTTTAAGGGTCAGCTGTGTGCCCATATTGTCGGTGACGAAATCGATTTCAGCTTCTTCTAAGAAAGGTGCGCTTTCAGCATCAACAACAGCATCAAAACCATTAAATGGTAGACGAATATCGCTTGCTTCTACAGCATCTTCAGGGCAATAAGAAACACCACATTCCGCTTGTGATGTACCAGGGTTAACAACAAACACACGGATGTTTGTTTTTTCAGCTTGGTCAGCTAATAATTTTGCAAAATGCGATTGTGCGGTTTCGGAAATAGAAATCATAAAACAACTATACTTGACTAAATTACTCGGATACTGGTTATCATACTCCGCTCATCGCGTTGTCGCCAGTGTTGAGCGTAAAAATTTGGCATCTATTTTAAGCAATGATAGCGTGCAAACATTGATCATTAAATGAGTGTTTTATATGCGTTTGATAATAACAATCTTTACACTATTACTAAGCTTTTCTTGTTTAGCCCAACCTCTTTCTTATTATTTTGAAGAAGACGTTAAATTTGACCCAATGATCCCCACTCCAGAGCAGGTTTTAGGCTATGAAGTAGGTCAGTGGCATGTACGTCATGATCAGTTAGTACGCTATATGGAGGTGTTAGCACAAAAAAGTGATCGTATAAATTTTGAGGTAATAGGTCGGACTCACGAGCAGCGCCCATTAGTCATGCTAACGATTACCGCGGCTGATAAATTACCTAAAGTTGAACAAACCCGTCAGGCACATTTAGCACGTTTATCTGATAAAGAAAAAGCGAAAGCAGTGAACCAACCTGCCGTTGTTTGGATGGGTTATAGTGTGCATGGCAATGAATCTTCTGGCAGTAACTCAGCCTTATTAGTGGCGTATTATTTAGCTGCGGCGCAAGGAAAGGAGATTGATACGCTATTAAATAATACGGTCATTTTACTTGATCCTTCATTAAATCCAGATGGTTTAGCCCGTTTTGCTAATTGGGCGAATAGTAATCGCGGGATGAATTTGTCATCGGATCCACAAACCCGTGAACACGTTGAAAGCTGGCCAAGTAGCCGTACTAACCATTATTGGTTTGATTTAAATCGCGACTGGCTACTACTACAACACCCTGAATCGCGCGCGCGGATTGCTAAATTTCACCAGTGGAAGCCAAATATTCTGACAGACTTTCATGAGATGGGACCAAATAGCACATACTTTTTTCAACCTGGTATCCCTACTCGTAAACACCCAATAACACCAGATGAAAATGTTAGCTTAACGAAGGCAATTGCTAATTACCATGCAAAAACACTGGATGAGCATAACGCCTTGTATTTTACTGAAGAAAGCTTTGATGATTTTTATTATGGTAAAGGTTCAACATACCCTGATGTGAATGGTGGCGTGGGCATTTTATTTGAACAAGCGAGCTCACGTGGTCATTTACAAGACACGATAAATGGTCCGCTGAGCTTTGCTTTTACTATCAAAAATCAACTATTAACAAGTATGTCGACGTTTCAAGCGGCAATAGATAATCGCCAAGCGTTACTCGACTATCAAGCTAGTTTTTATAATCATGCTGTAGAACTTGCTAATGATGAAGATTACAAAGGTTATGTAGTGCAAGGCGGCGTTGATACTGCCCGTATTGAGCTATTCTTAGATTTATTAAAACAGCACAAAATTAGTGCTTATCCACTTAACAAAAGTGTGAAAGTAGGCGGTAAAAACTTTACAACACACAGTTATTTTGTGCCACTTGCACAACCTCAATTTCGTTTAGTGAAAGCTTTATTTAGCGAACAAAAAAGTTTTGTTGATAACACCTTTTATGATGTATCTGGCTGGACCTTGGCGCATGCCTTTAATTTAGAATTTGCAGCAGTAAAAAGTGGCTGGGGATTAGATGTGAGTAAAGCCGCGTGGCAACAGCCAGAGCAAGCACAGTTTGCAACGTTGGGTACGCATTATGCGTTTGGTTTTAAATGGGATAATTATTTAGCGCCTAAAATGCTTAATAAGTTATTGCAACAAGGTGTGCAGGCACGTGTGGCACTTAGCTCGTTATCAGCAAAGTCACTTACTCATACTGAAGAATTTGCGGCTGGAAGCATTATTATTCCTGCTGGTATTCAAACTAATCCGCAGTGGGTTACGCTCTTAAATAGTGCTCAGAATGAATTTGGCATAGCGATCACACCGATCACTTCAGGTCTAACAGCTAAAGGGGCTGATTTAGGCTCAAGAACACTTGCCGTAGTGAAAGCACCTAAGGTGCTGCTTGTTGGTGGTCAAGGGACTAGTCAATACGAGGTCGGTGAGGTGTGGTATTACTTAGACCGTTTTGTTGGCGTGGCACCTACGATAGTTGAAATGGAGCGCTTTGGTAATTTAGAGTTGAGTGATTACAGCCATATTGTATTGGCGCATGGTAATTATAATAAGCTGTCAGATGCTGATAAAGTAGCGATTAAAAGTTGGGTGCGTAAAGGTGGCGTTATTTGGGGGCACAAAGGTGGAGCAAAATTTTTAGTTGATCAACAGTTATTAAAAACCAGTTACTTATCACGCCAGGATGTCGCCAGTGCATTTAAAACAGATGGGCTAAATTATGGCGATAAAGATCACTTATCTGGACGCCAACGTATTGCTGGAGCGATCTTTAATACTAAAGTTGATTTAACTCACCCTCTTACCTTCTCATTGCAACGAGACACCTTGCCCGTATTTAAAAATAGTACTTGGTTGCTTGAAATGTCAGCAGCACCATTTGTTAATGTGCTGCAATATACTCAAAAGCCATTACTAGCTGGTTTTACGGATGATGTGAATGTTGAACAAGTTACTGGAGCAGCTGGTTTAGTTGCTCACTCATACGGGCGTGGTAATGTAATCGGCATGACTGACAACCCAGTATTTAGAGGTTACTGGTATGGCACAAGTCGGCTATTAAGTAATGCATTATTTTTCGGTCATACATTTCGAGCAAATGGGCAATAGTGTCAATTTTCACAAGAGTTAATGTTCTAGTGGCGTTAGGCAAGTAACAAATGTCCATACTTGTTTAGCGCCAGCGTGTTTAAGTACCATGGTGGCAGCATTGAGTGTTGCCCCTGTGGTCATAACGTCATCAATAATAGCCACCGTTTTTCCTGTCATATCTGTATTACACACAAATGCATTATTTAAATTTTTTATACGTTTAGCTTTACTTAGCGAGGACTGCGCTTGTGTTTTTTTAGTGCGTTGTAAACTCTGAAAATCAACATTTTCGTTTATTAGGCATGGTAGCCAACATTGCGCTACTTGATTAAAACCACGTTGTAGAAAACGCTGAGGATGCAAAGGTAAAATAATAAATATATCAGGCCATGACTCGCTATTGAGTTTGTAAATTTCTAGTTGTTGCTTAATCACAAGTGATAGTGCTTTTTTATAATGGATCTGATTGCTAAATTTAAGCTGTGTGAGCCAATGATCGAAAGGTGCGCGATACCATGAACAGGCAAATAAGCGATCAAACTGGCAGTCAGGGAATAACTCGACTATATCTGGGCGATATAACAAGTTTGGATAGGCTGTAATATCGAGCAACGCTAGATCTGCTAAGCAATGTTCGCATAAGCAGTGTTTTGTTAAAATAACACTCTGACATTGCACACAAAACGAAGGAAAAAACCAGTCAGATAAATGTTGTATTCGTTGATTAAAACCACTCATTGCATTCAGTCCTTGAAGCGCTATTATGAGCACTAAGTTTGGATGAGGATTGATAAAAATGCAAAATGAGTTGGTGTTACTACATGGCTGGGGGATGAATCAAGGTGTATGGAAAATCATTTTTCCGGAACTGGAGTTCTTACATGCAGGCGTTGTGCGGTGTATGAATTTACCCGGCTATGGCGACAGTCAAGTGTGGCCAACACCGTATAACTTGCATGATGCAGCTAAGCAGTTAAGTGAACAATTACAACCTAACTCTATTTTAGTGGGCTGGTCATTAGGGGGGCTATTTGCATTATATATTGCCAAACATTGGCCTGAAAAAGTAGCTAAAGTGCTATTAGTAGCTTCAAGTCCATTCTTTGCAGAAACAGAGGACTGGCCGGGTATTAAAGCAAATGTTTTAACGGCTTTTAAAGAGCAGCTAGTTACACATCGTGAAAAAACCATAGAGCGATTTTTAGCTATTCAAGCAATGGGAAGTACGAGTTCACGTGATGATATTAAACAGTTAAAAAAATTACTGAACGAATACCCTGCACCACAAGAATGTGCACTAAGCGCAGGGCTAGATATACTACAAAGTGATGATTTACGCGATATCTTTAGCAATTGCCCGGTGCCCATTAGAGGCGTTTTTGGGCGTTTAGATGCATTAGTACCGTACCGTGGCATAGCAAAAATGCAGGCACTGAATAGTGACTTTGAGTATGAAGTGATTGATAAAGCTTCCCACGCACCGTTTATTTCTCATAAAAAAGAGTTTTTATCTGCCGTCAAATCAATGCTTTGAAAAGTAATATCGACATAGCACTAAAAAGCCGATAGTAAAGCTTTATTTTGTGTATTTTATGAGCGATAATTAACCAATATATCATTGGTGGAGGTGTAGTATGCCAATCGGATCTGTATTTAATAGTGGTGTTGAAGGTTTTAACCGTGCCAGTCAAGGCATAGAAAAAGCCAGCGCAGAGATAAACCGCGCCAGCATTGAACAACAAGATGATGCGCAGTTAGCCCAGCAGCGTCAGTTGCAAGCTGCACGCCCAGAAGAAGCGATAACAGCGCCTGTATCGCAACCGCCAAAAATTGACGAAGCATTAGTAAACTTAAAAGTTGAAGAGTTTAATGTTAAGGCAAATACGCAATCGATACAGACAGCAGACGAAGTGCTTGGCACTTTGATTGACGTTAGAGTTTAATAGACTATGAATATTGTCACGCCATTTCCCAGTATTAATATAAACACTGCAAATGTGCATACGGAAACCGCTCGGCGTGACAATCAACTACGGGAAGTTATACCTGCCCCAGCGGCTGCAAAGCCTTCTAATACCGACAATAAAGCACTTGGCGATAACGAAAAAGCTAAGCAACCCGGCTCAACTGATGTTGGTACTTATGATGCTAAAGGTAAGCTTGCTGATGAAAAGGTAATTGAAGAGCGCCAGCAAAGCGATGGTGAGCAAAACCCTGAGCAAAACGAAGAGCAACAAGAAGCTAAAAAAGAACAGCAGAAGAAAGAGCAAGTAACCCAGCAAGAGCAGCAAGATGCAGCTCAAATTAAAGAACTTAAAGCACGAGATACCGAAGTACGTATTCATGAGCAAGCGCATGCGTCAGTTGGCGGGCAATATGCCGGCTCGCCAAGTTATGATTATCAACGAGGGCCAGATGGCACTAATTATGCCGTTGGTGGTGAAGTGCAAATTGATGTTGCTGAAATAGAAGGCGATCCAAAAGCAACCATTGAAAAAATGCAAACGGTACGAGCAGCTGCACTTGCTCCTGCAGAGCCTTCAGGTGCTGACCGTTCAATTGCAGCTGATGCTACGCAAAAACTTGCAGCAGCGCAGGCTGAGCTTGCAGCACCTGCCGCTGATGACGAGAGTGAATCAAATCGATCTACTTTTAAGGTAGATAATGGTTTAGCTGAAGATGAGCAAATAATTTCAGCTACAAATACAGAAACAGCAACTGCTAAGCGTGATGCAGATGTAGAGGCGCGCGCTGGTCGCATTGCGCAATTCTACCAAGGTGCTACCTCGGCTTACGGACAGTCAGGGTTTTCTGCAACTATATAATTCACAGTCCGGAATTAGTTGACCACAACAATTAGTATCACACCGTAAATACTCTATATAAAAATAGCTTTGATTTAAAAATAAAAAGCGCCTTTAGTCTAAACTAGGGCGCTTTTTATTATCTAAATAATAATCACTAATTTAATGCAATTGGTATTATTTTTTCACTTTTGCATTTGCGAAGGCATCTGCAAACGCATTCCCCATTAAGGCATTACCAGTATCGCGCTTTGGCTTTGCTGCACGAGGTTGGTGATTATTGCTGCGACTATTGTTTTGTGGCTTTTGATTTGCAGCTGGGGCTGCTTTATTACTGGTATCAATGTCATCATCCAAGCGCATAGTAAAGCTGATGCGTTTACGTGGGGCATCTACTTCAACTACTTTTACTTTAACAATATCGCCGGCTTTTACTACTTCACGCGGATCAGAGATAAACTTATTAGTAATAGCCGATATATGCACCAAACCATCTTGATGAACACCAACATCAACAAAAGCACCAAAGTTAGCGACGTTTGATACAACACCTTCTAAGATCATACCCGGTTGTAAATCACTGATTTTTTCAACACCCGCTTTAAACTCTGCAGTTTTAAACTCAGGGCGAGGATCGCGACCAGGTTTGTCTAGTTCGCTGATAATGTCTGTCACGGTGGGCAAGCCAAATTTATCATCGATATAGTCATTCGCAACGAGTTTATTAAGTAGATCTGAGTTACCAATCAGGCTGCTCACATCTAGACTATTTTGTTCGCAAATACGTTTTACAACAGGGTAAGCTTCAGGGTGAACTGATGAGCTATCAAGCAGATCGCTACCATTACTAATTTTCAAGAAACCAGCAGCTTGCTCAAAAGCCTTTGGTCCTAAACGTTCAACTTTTTTAAGTTGTGAGCGCTTAGTGAAAGAGCCGTTAGCATCGCGGTAGTTAACTATATTTTGTGCTAGGGTTTTATTTAAACCAGACACGCGAGTAAGTAATGGTACTGACGCCATGTTTAAATCGACGCCAACTAAGTTTACGCAATCTTCTACAACAGAGATAAGGCTTTGCCCAAGTTGGCTTTGCGATACATCATGCTGATATTGGCCTACACCAATTGATTTAGGTTCAATTTTAACAAGCTCAGCTAGAGGGTCTTGCAGGCGACGCGCAATTGAAACCGCACCGCGTATAGATACATCTAAATCTGGGAACTCATTAGCGGCAAATTCTGATGCAGAATATACAGATGCGCCAGCTTCACTGACCATGATTTTATTGAGTTTAAGCTCACTATTTGCTTTTATTAACTCAGCAACAAGCTTGTCTGATTCACGAGAAGCGGTGCCATTACCAATCGCAATCAACTCAACTTTATGCTGACGACATAGTTGCTCTAATGTCCGAATGGATTTATCCCAATGATTTTGTGGGGCATGAGGGAATATAGTTTGAGAGGCAAGTAGTTTGCCGGTGCTATCAACAACCGCTAGTTTACAACCAGTACGTAAACCAGGATCTAGACCTAAAGTGGTACGAGGCCCAGCAGGTGCTGCCATTAATAAATCTTTAAGATTCTTAGCAAATACATCGATTGCACCTGTTTCAGCTTTTTCGCGCATTGCAGCTAAAAACTCATTTTCTAAATGCAGACCAAGTTTCACTTTCCATGCCCATTGCACAACAGTTAATAACCATGGGCTGGCAACTTGGTTTTTAATATCAAGGCGGTAATGATCTGCAATCATAATCGCACACATATGTGCCGGGTTTTCAACGCTTGGTTCAGGGTTGATACTCAGCTGCAAAATACCTTCGTTACGTGCGCGCAGCATTGCTAAAGCACGGTGCGATGGGATTTTTTTGAGTGCTTCTTGGTGCTCAAAATAATCACGGTATTTGGCACCGGTTTGTTCTTGGCCTTTGATCAAGCTTGCTTCAATTTGGCCATGTTGGCTGATATGGCGACGGAATTTTGCGAGTAATTTAGCGTCTTCGGCGAAGCGTTCCATTAAGATGAATTTTGCACCTTCAAGGGCTGATTTTGTATCTGCAATAGACGCTTGTGGATTAATAAATTGTTCGCTTTGCTGCTCTGGATCTAATGAAGCATCGTTAAAAAGTGCATCTGCGAGAGGTTCAAGCCCTGCTTCTATCGCTATTTGGCCTTTAGTGCGGCGCTTAGGTTTATAAGGAAGATATAGATCTTCAAGCTCCGTTTTGCTGTCAGCACGCTTAATGTCGGCTTCTAAACTCGCGCTTAATTTATTTTGCGTTTTAATGGTGGCTAAAATAAATGCTCGACGCTCTTCAAGCTCGCGTAAGTATGATAGGCGCTGCTCTAATAAACGTAGCTGAGTATCGTCTAGGCCACCTGTAACTTCTTTACGGTAACGCGCGATAAAAGGAACGGTCGCGCCCTCATCAAGTAACTTTGTGGCAGCGATGACTTGCTGTTCTTGAGCATTTAGCTCGGTGGCTAAACGTGCAGAGATATTGCTCATGCAAAAACCTTATTAAACAATTTTAAAACCAGAACGATAGTTTTGGCGTGATGAATTGCTTGAATAATATCACAGCGTGGCTTAATAAAAAGGCCTTAAAGCATGCTATTTATATACTTTAGGGCCTTTATAATAGGAGAGTTATTTAAATAAACAATCGTACTTAATGAGGGTGCTCAACTTGCTCTAGAACTTCACTAAAACCGTGAGCAATAGGGCTAATATGAACAGGTATTTGCAATGTTTTAGCTATTTCACGCGCGGAGATCAAACCGCAAATTTCATTGTGTGCCGTTGTTACTAGTAAAAACATGATACCGTGATGCTCCATGGTTTGTAGTGCATCGCCAATGCAGGCGTAACCTAAACTTTGCATACTCACACCTGTTAAATGAGCGATCGGTGTCATCACATGGCGTAGGCTAACATCTTCGCGTGACACGTTTAGGCGTTGCGCTAGCATCATAATTTTTGAACTTTGTAGGTCTGCACTTGATACAACCCCGAGCAATTTCTCTTTATCGTCAACCACCAAGATAAAGTCAGTGTGTTGGTTGTTGGTTTGCTTTAACGCATCAACAATATTTGTTTCGTAATGCGCTCGTAGTGGATCTTTTTGGGTGAAATTATTCACCATTTTTAAAGCCGGAGACGTTAAATCGATTAAAGGTTGAGTGTCGCTGTAAGTGTGTGACAACACGCCTTTAGAGATATCTTGAGTACGTAATTCTTTGAAATTAGTCATAGTAACCACCAAAAATGTTATTAAATTTAATTAAGTTCTAAAAAATGAATTAAATAGAATAAGCTGGTGGTCCTCGCTGATAAGCGTGATTAAAAGGTTTAGCTAAATGTGCGCCCAAGTAAAACGACTGGGGAGTGTCGGGGAGTGGTTGAAGTGCCCCTAGAGACAGCCCGTTGTCATGAGTATCTATGTCAACGTCAAGGTTTGCTTGGTCGGGAATATCACAAGCAATGTAGTTAGCATTGGTGTGCTGCGCTTGATTGTCAAAATCATGCGCAAGTACAGTCAAACTCACACTCATTAAGAGTGTAAATAACATGGCATGACTGCATATGCGATGTAATAAGTTTGACATGAAACGACCTTCTAATTATGAACCCAAGCGCAAAATGCATTACTTGAGTACATTTATGTATAATCTATAACTACACATTAGACAATCAATAATTAACCAAATCTGAATTGTCTGATATTTTTAATTAAATGGATGTACGATTATTTCTGAGCATCAGGGTAGCTAATTTTGTTTACATACCACTGCTTTTTTCCTTGCGGCGTTGGTACTTCAAATTCATCATCTACCTGTTTTTTTAATAATGCACGTGCCATTGGTGAATCAATAGAAATATAATCTTTACGGTCGTAAATTTCATCAGGGCCAACAATTCTAAAGGTTAGTTTTTCTGCGTCATCATTCTCAATTTCAACCCACGCGCCAAAAAATACTTTACCAGCCTGTTGCACTGAGTAATCAATAATTTTTAGATCTGGCATGCGTTTACGTAAGTACCTAACTCGGCGGTCTATTTGGCGCAATAAACGCTTATTATATTGATAATCTGCATTTTCAGAGCGGTCACCTAAACTTGCAGCCCAACTCACTATTTTTGTTACTTCAGGGCGTTTTACGTTCCATAAGTGGTCGTGTTCTTGTTGTAGCTGTAAATACCCTTCGCGGGTGATTAAATTGGTTTTCACGGTTTTACTTATCCATCTTAGTGGGATCGCAGGCAAGGTATTAAAATATCACGGGCTTGTCGAGAGGATTTTTATGCTTTCGATAGGTTGTACCTTGAAACGTTCAGTAACAATCTTGTGACTTAATTAGTTTTTTATTATCACGCTTTTCCTTTATATTAACGAGTAACTGTATAAAACAACAAGAATGAAGTTATGGGACACGAAACCACAAAAGTATTGGTCGTAGATGACGATATGCGTTTACGCAGTTTATTAGAGCGTTATCTGGTAGAGCAAGGATTTATCGTACGAACTGCGGGTAACTCAGAACAAATGGATCGTTTGTTGGAACGCGAGAACTTTCATTTAATGGTGCTGGATTTAATGTTACCTGGCGAAGATGGCTTATCGATTTGTCAGCGTTTACGCCAAAAAGAAAATGAAATCCCGATTGTAATGCTTACCGCAAAAGGTGATGAAGTAGATCGGATTATTGGTTTAGAACTTGGTGCCGATGATTATATTCCAAAACCTTTTAACCCCCGTGAATTATTAGCCCGTATTAAAGCAATTTTACGTCGTCGTTCAAAAGAAGTACCGGGTGCGCCTGCTGCGGAAGAAAACGAAATTTCATTTGGTGAGTTCTCACTTAATTTAGCAACCCGAGAGATGAGTCAAGGCGATAAAACAATGTCATTGACGAGCGGTGAATTTGCGGTATTAAAAGCATTGGTGACACATCCACGAGAGCCGCTTAGCCGTGATAAGTTAATGAACCTAGCTCGTGGGCGTGATTATAGCGCACTTGAACGTAGCATTGATGTGCAAGTGTCTCGTTTACGCCGCATGATTGAAGTAGATGCGGCTAATCCTCGCTATATCCAAACAGTATGGGGCTTAGGCTACGTATTTGTTCCTGATGGTGAAAAATAACCTGAATGAGTATGTTTCCTAAAAGCGCATTTGGGCAAACGGTATTTTTGGTAGCGGCATTATTGTTGATCAATCAAGTCGTGTCGTACATCACCGTGAGCCTGTATGTGGTTAAGCCAACCATTGAGCAAGTTAACCTGATACTTGCTAAGCAAATTAAAACCGTGTTTATTGACTGGGAAGATGGCGTTGAAATAACAGATGAAGTATCGGAAAAGTTTTTTGAAATTACCGGTATAGAAGTCATGACACAACGCCAAGCAATGCACAGTGGATTAGGGCAAAGCCGTGAATATCCGATGTTATCGCGCAGTATGTCAGAGCAGCTAAATGGTTCTGCACGCGTACGAATTAGTCAAACGGGGCCGCTTGTTTATTGGGTTGAAGCACCGCAGGCGCCCGGTTATTGGGTTAAAGTTCCGCTCACTGGGTTTAAAGATAATAATCTGGAATTCTTAACTTTCTATCTATCAAGTATTGGCTTTTTAAGTGTTCTGGGGGGGTGGTTATTTGCGCGTCATCTAAATCGGCCTTTAAAAGCACTCCAGCAAGCTGCAATCAAAGTGGGTGTTGGGGATTTTTCAACCAAGCTAGAAGAACATGGCTCAACAGAAGTAATTGAAGTAACGCGGGCATTTAATCAAATGTCGCGAGGTATCGCTGCGTTAGAGAACGATCGCCGTTTATTAATGGCGGGTGTGTCTCATGATTTACGTACACCGCTTACGCGTATTCGTTTGGCGACTGAAATGATGTCAGATGAAGAGGATTACCTGCGTGAAGGGATCATTTATGACATTGAAGATATGAACGCGATTATTGATCAGTTCATTGAGTATTTACGTCATCATAAACGTGAAGAGTTAGCGCTTGAAGATTTAAATGCATTAGTGTCTGAAGTCGTACATTCAGAGCAAAAACATCAACGTAATATTACGTTTACTGAAAATCACAGTATCAATAATGTACCATTGAGCATGGTGGCTATTAAACGTGTTATTACTAATATGATTGAGAATGCAATACGTTATTCAGATGATGATATAGATGTGGAAACCACAATCAGTCGTGATAAAAAATACGCGATGGTGGTGGTTAAAGATCACGGGCCAGGCATACCTGAAAGTGAATTAGAATCAGTATTTGAGCCATTTAAGCAAGGTGACACAGCACGCGGTAGTGAAGGCAGTGGTTTAGGGTTGGCGATCATCAAGCGTATTGTTGATATGCACGGTGGTAAGGTTGCCTTAGTGAATCGCCCTGAAGGGGGGTTAAGTGCTGAGGTTTATTTGCCTTTAAAACATGTAACTACAAAAGAAAAGCAGTGATCAGTGTATTGGCTAAGTAATGTTATTTAACCGGGGTTAATGTGGTGATTAACCCCAATTTAGTGATGGTGTTTGCTGGTGTCTACGTTGCCAAAAAGGGTGTGATGACCAACGTTGTTCTTGGTTGTAGAAATAATGTTTATGGTGTAGATAACTGTCCCATATCTGCTCAATTTGTTGCTGATAAGTTTTGATAAAGTATTGGTGTATATCGTTATCTAATGTTTCGATAACCTCAGATTTTTTTATTAATGATGCTAATTGCATAGCACTTGCCATTGCATTAAAAATCCCCTGAGATGATAAAGGGTCAAAGCTAGTTGCGGCATCACCAAGTGCAGCCCATTGTTGACCTACAAAGGTGTCTAAGCGTGTTGAATTGGCACTGGTAATACCGTGTAGATCTAACGTATGTTGATTGCCTTCGAGTAACGCGGCTAATGGTTCATGTTGTTGAGCAAGTTGACTAAATAGAGCTGTGTCACGATTTAAGCCTTTACTGAAAAGGTCAGAGTCGGTTTGAAATGCTAAAACACGGCGTTGATTTGGTAGTGGTGCACTGTACCACCAGCCATTAACGGTTGCACAAATACTCCCTAGTTGATTCTCACTGTTGTTTGCCAAGGTCGCCCAGCATGATATGAGTCGGTCGCTTTGTTGACGATCTGTATATTTTTTTGCAAAGTGAGCTTGGCGGCCTGTTGCATCAATTACAAACTGACTACAAATAGTGATTTCTTTGGGTTCGTCGGAGTTTGTGTGCTCAAGTAAAATGTGCCATGCATTATCATTATATTGACTGCCTCTGAGCCGTGCTGGCCAAATACATTCAACACCACGTTGCTGGGCTTTATTACGTAAAAACAACTCAAATTCTTTACGGTTTAATCGCCAACCAAAGCCATCTGGGTTGCTCAGGTTATCAGTAATGTGAGGCTTTTCTTGTCCCCAGCTAACTTGCATGCCTAGGTTGTGTAAATGAATAGCTTGGGTGATGTTTGTGTCTATTAAAGCTTCAAATTCAGTGAGTAAATTAAGCTGTTGTAAAATGCGCTTTGCTGCAGGTGCTAAACATTCACCAATGCGCTCTTCAGGCAATACAGATTTATCAATAAGTGTTACTTGGTAAGAATCACATAACGCAAGCGCAGCAATACAGCCTGCTACGCCTGCACCAATGATCACAATATCACTCGTTAACTCTTTTTTGTTAATCATTGGCATAATGATCCTAACGTCCTTTTACGCGATGAAAGCGATTTGCTTTTTCTGTTACACCTAAATCTATTTTGTGTTGATTTGGTGGCAGATCCGCAGAAAGCGTCGCTTTACTATGTTGTATTGCTTTACTGGCAAGGTTTGTATGTGCTTCTTTATCTTGCTTGTGAGGTAGCATGCCGACTTGCATCATAGTTGGAAATTGAGGGTCACCAAGGGCGCCAACATGTGCTTGCACAATCGCGAGATCTGCAAAGTTTTCAACCATACTGTTTATTTGGTTGGTGTATGTTGCTGGCTGGCCGTGCAAAGGTAAATCATCTAACCAATCTGTGCGATACGCAAATGCCTGTTGGCGAGTGCTATTTGATAGTGATGTATCAAGCACTTGCTTATAACGATATTGGTTCATAACTTGATTAGGCACACGTGCCGGCCAAAAAGTGGGTAAGAAAGGGTCGTATTCAGAGCTGTAGCCATCACGACAGCTAGCTGTATCTGTTTGCCATGGGATAGCCATCCAACGTGTCACACCGCCTGCTACTTGCCCACCAAATAATGGCCCTTGTGCAAGGGTAAAAATATCACTATTCATGACAGGGCCGTAATAATAATGATCGCTTTGTAGATCCGATTTTGCGTGTTTTAACCTAAAAGCTGATTGATACATACCTGCAGTGCGCATAGGCCAAGTCATTTCACAGCCTGGATGAAACGCATCTGCTAGGCAAAATTCCATCGCACCACGAGTGAGTAAGTCAGGCTGTTGTGCCACGGGATAATCATCTATAGTGAGCTGCTTTGGAGCAACGGGGCAACCGGATTGCGGTGTGTAATCATTAATAAAATCGCCTTTTACCCATTGGTCTAAAAACGACAATTGTAAGTTTGAGAGTGTACTATGTTGGCGTTCAGATCCCGTTGGTGGAATACTAATTGCGTCGCCATAGAGCCAAGGCCATAGTTGAGGTGCTTGGGCACCTGGGACATCAAAACGGCGAAAATTATTAGATAACGTACGACGTAGTTCTTGATAGGCTGGAGAAGGGTTGCTTAGTTTTTCTAACCACTGAGGAGTTGTGTAATCAAATTGACCACCCCATCCAAAAGCGCCTGCAAAGCCACCATTAACCCATTGTAAGTCAGTCATTCGAGTAAAAATAGGTTGAATATCATCCGTAAATGAAGGGCGCTGTGGACGTGCAAGCATGCCACTGTTTACTGCAACATCGCGCATTAAATCCCACATGGTACGCACTGATTTTTGCATTGGCGCATAATCAGGCGGTGCACAAATGGCCCAAGCGGGTTCAACTCTTAGAGCAACGCCTTGATAAACAACCTCAGCGGTAATAGGGCCATCGGATATATCATCATACCAGCCTTCATTGTTGGCGAAAGTCACCGCGATATCCCCATTCAGGTTACGTGATACGCCATGCCCACCTAGCATGATTAATCGGCCATGTTCATCACTGCGCATCTCGCCTAGATAGACTTTTTCACCCATAAATTTACCGGTAAAGGTGTCTTTATTTTTAGGGGTTATATTTTTGCCGCTTAGGCTGCGTTTACCTCCATTAATGACAAGCTTATCGCGATTTGTAACATTGTTGTTTCGCAGTAAAGATGGCGGTGCATCGGCGGCTTCTGGAATATCTAAAGCAATTTGAAATTCATACCAAGACGCTTTTTGATTTGCAAGTTGGGCGTGCCATGTTATGTCAGCATTATCTAAAGTGAGTTCCTTAATTGCTTTGCCAGCAGCGTTAAAGCCGTAAATTCTAAACTCGGCAGCTTGGCGTTTCATTGCGCCACTTTTGTCGCGGTAAGCGTACTCATCTGAATTTGGAACAGGTTGAGGATGTTGCGGGCCAATGAAATAGTCATCTTTACTGTTACCTACTCGCATCACACCAATAGGAGGGTAAATACCAGCGTACACAATGCAGTCAGAGTAAGTATCTTGTGATTGCTCAGGATTAAACTGACTAATTGCTTTTGGTTCTTGCAGCAGCTGACCATTTGCGGTGTGGCGTGCATGAGCGCTGGCTGCGTATGCTGACTTGCGAGCAAGGGCAATGCTACCTAAAGGCTCATGATCAGCTAAAGTGCGCCAAATATTGAAGGCGAGGTTACGACCAAGCTCGGCTTGACCAATTGAGGTAATGTCTTGTTGTGCCAATTCTAAGTGTGCAAGGCAGATATACGGACTTTCTTGTGTGCTCCAGACTTTTTGTGCATCATCAATTGGCATTGTTTTGGGGTTAGTACGCAATTGTACTTCAAAACGAAAGCGAGCATTTCCTTCACGCAATCGTCGCTGTAAATCTAACGCAAGGTAGTCATTATCAACACTAGGCGCGCCTAAATCAGAACTCTCAGGTACTAACCGATATTTTACAATGTGTTGTTCACCAAGTTTAAATGGTAAAATTGCCCAATATTTAGCACTTAGGCAGCTCGCCTCTACTTTTTGCATTGCCTTTAAAATGTTAGACGTTTTCTTATTTTTCGGATCATTTATGTATGCGTCGTAGTCTTTATTTATTACGCCAGCTGTAGTGAATTGGCACATCTGTTGGGCATTTTTGGTAAAGAAGCGATTTATATTTTGAAAAATAAAGTCAGCTGTGTCGCTTTCTCCAACCAGTTTTGGGCCCTCTACGGAAAACAGCTTCATCGCCAACCCAAGGGTACTGTGCAAATCAGGTGATGAAGGGGTTGTGTCACTTGAAAAGCGAACCGCGCATTCGTATTCTTGGCCTGCAAATATTCCCACTTTAAATTGCGGGTCAATGTCTGAGTTAATTTTAAACTTGCCGTACACAACGCCATGTTGTTTTCTAAATACGGCACGTTGAGCGGGTTGCTGCCCTTTATCTATGCGAGGAACTTGCCCAAGCCCAACAAACATCTCTGTTAGACGTTGGCAAGCTTGATCTACGTTTTCACCATCTGACCAACATGGTATGTTGTTTGCCGATGGTTTTGCGCCAGAGTGTTGTGTATCGTCTTTTTTAGTCATTACAGCATTCCTTTTTTAAGCTATTCAAATAAATTATTAACGTTGATGTGTAGAGCCAGCATTGATTTGCCTGTGACTGCTACGTAACTTTTGAAAGTTCTTAAATATATGGCTTACTTCCATCGTTGACTCACCCTTACTGGTTGCATGACAAGCAAAGCAGTTATTAGTCGAGTAGCTTTTATTTTGATTTGGATCGCCATAGGTTTGCGTATAGGTTTCCATGGTTATGTTGGCAAGCGCGAGCGAACCTCGTAATTTATCGTTTGCATTGGGTGGGACAATATTTCCACTGATCCCTTCATTAAATTTGTAACCTTGAGTACTTAACCACACACTTCCAGCATAAAAATAATGTTGCCAACGAGAGTCATGCTTAGTTAGGCCTTGTTTAACGCTATTATTGAGTACTTGAATGTTATTAAAGTTTTCGGCGTCTCTAGTTTGCTGATCTGACGATGCAACGTTTGTATAAGGCGCGCCATTAGGTACGCCAAATTGGTATAAACGAAACGTGTTTGTGGTGGTTTGTTCTGCGGGGTAACTTAGATTTGCATTACCTGCGGTGGTATTTTTTCTGTAAAAAATAAATTTATCATCACTACTAACGACTTTATTTTTTTCATAAGGCGTTGTTACTTTTTTAAATGTACCAGGAGAGCCGTAATAATCAGGTGCTGATGTATGATGCTCAAAGGTAGCCCAAATAAATTCAGGATGGTTCTCAACTACGCCAACAACATGCATGCCTATTAAAGCAACTTCGGTATTGCTGATTGTTTTACTATCCGCTTTGATCATTGCTTTACGGGTGTAAAAGTTAGCGTGTATTTCTTTATCTGTATAAAGGGCGCGTAATTGATCTGTGGCAAGCCATGCTGCCTTTATTTCAACGGATCCCACTGCAAACTCATCACCGCTAGTGATCGGGTTTTTAGCTGCAGATTGAATAAATTCACGGTTTATATGAATTGAATAATAAGCAGGTTGATTACCATACTTAGTAAAAATTTTGCCATGGCTACTGCCTGCTTGCGTTGTGTCCTCGAGGATCAATTGAGAACTTAATTCAAAACCGGTGGGATTGAGTAGGTCATTCCAAGGCTCAAAATAAGGCATCATTTCATTATTTACTTGTCGGTAGTTATCACCAAACATAACCAGATCGTTTGTTTTTTTATCTACTTGGGTTAGATATAAAAACTTTTGCCATGACCACTGATGAAAATCACAATTGCTTGATTTATCTTCGTTATCCACAAATGCAAAATGACTATCTTTACCTTCTTTTGGTGGGACTACGGGAGATTTAAACCATTCTTTTTTTGCAACACACGCTGATGATGACGTGGTGTATTGGGCGTGTGATGGTGTGTTCTCATTGGTGCTAAGTGCCGTAAAACTTGCGAAAGTGAGCGCAAGTACTATGGGTGTTTTAATAACTGAGTGAGTATTTCTTAATACAGGTTCCATGCTCATATTCCTTGATTGTGTAGTAAATTTCTAGGAGAAATGACGGTGTTGCTATTATGTTAATGAAATGACTGTGAACAAAGATAGGTTACGCGCAGGAATAAATCTATTACAAAGTATTGCAGCAGTTTTAAGTATTTTAAATTTCAATTAGTTAAATTAATAAATGTGATGAAAGTTGATGCGAAGAAGTTTTGTTTTATAGCTTAATTAATTGCTTAATGCGCCAACCGGCTCGGGTTGGCGCTGGGCGTGTTTATAGTGCTTTAAATCGAATTGCAGTGCCGCCGCTGGTGGCGAGTTTTAATGAAATAGTGTCTTTAGCCGATACAATACGCTGTTCAATTTTTATATCGTATGGGTTGTTTTTCCATTCTGCGTTTTTGCCATCGCGGTATATTTGCGCTTCAAATACTTTATCGCCATCCAAAAAGTCGAGCTTAATATCAACCGTGCGGGCATGTTCATCAGTGACAGCGCCTAAATACCAGTCGTTACCAGAATAACCATCGCGTTTACGTTCTTTTCGTGCAAACACTATGTAGTCGCCAACTTCACCTGCAAGCGCAATACTGTGTTGCCAGTCGGTTGGTACATCTTGAATAAATTGAAATGCCTCAGGTTTTGCTAAATAGTTGCGCGGTAAATCTGCGGCCATTTGAATTGGGCTGTACATCACGACATACAAAGCGAGTTGTTTCGCTAGCGTGGTTTGTGGGCGGTTAGTTTTTGCGCCTAAACCATTAAAGCCCATATCAAAAATACCCGGTGTAAAATCCATTGGCCCAGCTAGCATACGTGTAAAAGCAAGCATAGGAATATGTTCAGGTGGATTAGGTGGCGTACCCCATGCGTTAAATTCTTGGCCGCGAGCTCCTTCGCGCGCTATCCAGTTAGGGTAAGTACGACGCAGACCTGTGTCTTTAATTGGCTCATGGGTGTTAATACTGATTTTATGTTTAGCTGCGAGTTTTACACTATGAAGGTATTCGTTAACCATAAATTGACCGTCGTGCCACTCATGACGTGCAATGCCATTATCATCGATACGTTTTATATTGCCGCCATCAGCTACATAGCCTGTTTTTACTTGGCTCACGTTCGCTTTTTCATAGAGTGCGTAGGCATCATTCATTTGGTTGCGATAGTTACTGACGTTACCAGATGTTTCGTGATGGCCAATTAGCTGAACGCCTTTTTGTTTGCCGTAACGAGTTAGTTCATCAATATCAAAATCATTATAAGGTTTAGTAAAACTAAATACGTCACCATTGAAAAACCAGTCTCCGTCCCAGCCAATGTTCCAGCCTTCAACTAATACGCCATCAAAACCATATTTGGCAGCAAAATCCATGTAATACTTGGTATTTTGTGTTGTTGCGCCATGTTTTTCACCGCTACCCCACGTTGTTTCGTTGATGTGCATACCCCACCAAATACCAACATATTTACCCGGTTTAACCCATGAAACATCGCCGAGCTTGTTAGGTTCATTGAGGTTTAAAATTATATCTGAATTAATCAAATCAACGGCTTTTTCACCGATTTGAATTGTACGCCAAGGGGTATTAAAAGCACCGTGTTTTTTAACTGCAATACCATCAGACCAAGGAGTTAGGTCTGCCTGAAATGTCCCCGGGCGACGTTGATTAAGCACCATACCTGCATAATCAACTAAAGCCGCCTCGTGAATACTGACATGTACACCGTCTGCATTTTTAAAAGTAAAAGGGGTATGTACAAGCCCAGCTTGTTGCAATGGTGTGGTGTTATAAACATATTCATAGCGGTTCCAGCCACGCGCAGGGATCCACCACGCGGTTGCTTTATCGGCGTTGGCAATTGCAAACTCGGTTAGCTCTTTAGTGATTTCAATGCTCTCAAAACCCGTTTGTTTGGGCACTTCGTAGCGAAATCCTACCCCGCTATTAAAGGCCTTAAAGCGGACTATGTAAGTGCCACCGTGCGGCGCAGGTTTATTAAAGGTAACCGTTAGCTCATTATGCTTATCTATAATAGTTTGACGCTCGCCCCACGGTTGCTGCCATTGACTATTTACTTGATTGTTAGATGTTTTAGTGATTTTAAAGCCTTCAGCGAAAGAGGCCTGTTGTTTAAAATTAAAACCAAGCGATGAGTTTTGAATAACTTCTTTATTGTTAAAACTGATTTTGTAGCTTGGTGTGGAGTGCGTATCTGATACCGTTATTTTTATTTTCCCATTGGGGGATTGAATTGTTGTATCTTTAGCAAAGCAAGCACTTGAAAGTGTAAGCAGAAGTAGCAAAGGTAATCGCATGACTGATCCTTGAGGTTAACGCTATTTTAAT
This sequence comes from Pseudoalteromonas sp. NEC-BIFX-2020_015, assembly GCF_012952265.1. Classification (NCBI taxonomy): domain Bacteria; kingdom Pseudomonadati; phylum Pseudomonadota; class Gammaproteobacteria; order Alteromonadales; family Pseudoalteromonadaceae; genus Pseudoalteromonas; species Pseudoalteromonas sp. NEC-BIFX-2020_015. The sequence goes on along the minus strand of NZ_JABCJL010000025.1, from coordinate 53,766 downwards.
CAGTTAGCATAAAGCGCGGAGGCTTTGATTACGAGATGACTGCATACGTATTCAATCTATTAAACAGACTAAATAATATTTTAATTAAGTAACATTTTGCTCATAAAATAGGTCTATAATGAATTAAATCAAATAATAAGATCTTAAGACGATGAAGCTTGTACTCGTAATTGCATTAATTTTTATGGTATTTAAAAGCCATGCAGCCACTATTACAATTTATGATCAAAATCAGCAACCGCTGCCTAATGCCGTTGTATGGTTAACGTCATCAGTGACGATGCTAGATAATGAATTACCAAACGCCCCCTTTATGATGAAGCAGCAGGAACGCCAGTTTACGCCACATGTTTTAGTTGTGCCTAAAAACGCTCAGGTTGAATTTCCGAACGCGGATTCAATCATGCACCATGTGTATTCATTTTCTAAAAGCAAATCGTTTGAGCTCAAGTTGTATCGTGAGCAACCACAGGCGCCTATTACATTTGAACAAACGGGTGTGGTGGAGTTAGGTTGTAATATTCATGACTGGATGTTGGGTTATATCGTTGTAGTAGATAGCCTGTTTTATGCCATAACCGATGAGCAGGGGCGGTTATCATTAAACAGCCCACAAGGCGAATACACACTCAATGTTTGGCATGAGGGGTTTAGTGATATTAGTTCAACAGAGTCACAAGCGGTGACTGTTTCGAACAAAAATTTGCGTTATCAACTTAAGCAAAAAGTAATACCACGTGTTGCAATTGGTGTAGATGAATTTGATGATTATTAAAAACTCACTAGGTGTTGTCGCTTTAGTTGGCTTATTAAGCGCCACCAATGTAAATGCGCAAATTAAAGGGCTATTACACGTTAGTGCTGTAAAAGGCGATTCGCAATCGAGTTGGCAAGAAGGTGGTGTAGGGCTTTATCGCTATGACAGTGAAAACGATGGCGTGCTACTTTCACAAGGGTTAATTGATTTTAGAGCAGACTTGAGTACTGATTGGTCAGCCCATGGAGTGATTAATGCTTACCAAGATCCTGAGCCTACTTTAGGCTTTAGCCAAGCGTATTTACAATATAAGCCGCTAACTAAAAGTAAATATAAGTGGCATGTGCGCGTAGGTGGATTTTTCCCTTTATTGTCACTAGAGAATCCAGATATGGGTTGGATCTCACCTTATAACTACACTAACTCCGCCATAAATTCATGGATAGGTGAAGAAGTACGCACTCTGGGTGTTGAAGCAACCATTAAGCGCCCTGGGCGAAGCTTTAATAGTGCCCACAGCTTTGCATTTGTAGGAGCTACATTTAAAGGTAACGATCCTGCTGGCACATTATTGGCGTGGCGTGGTTTTGCCATGCACGATCGCCAAACAACGTTTAACGAAGGTGTTGCATTTGCGCCAGTGGCTTCTTTAAATACACCCCAATTACAGCATCAAGCAAATCAGGTTTTGCCTTTTGAAGAGGTGGATGGCCGTTATGGTTATTACACAGGGATTCATTGGGATTATTTAAAAAAATCACAATTTCGTTTTTATTATTACGATAACAACGGTGATCCTGCCGCGATCAATTACAGTATTGGGCAATATGCATGGGATACCCGATTCTCAAGCGCTGCATGGCTTTATAAATTTACGGCCAAAACACGTTTGATAACTCAGGCTATGTCAGGCAGTACTGCGATGGGGAAAAATAGAGGTGTTGATAACCGTTTTTATAGTCACTTTTTTTTACTAAGTCATAAAATAGCAGAGCATAGATTATCTATTCGTTATGATTATTTTAAAGTGACTGATAAAGACGATTGGGCGTTTGATCCAAATGCAAGCCATGGCGAAGGAATTACAGCAACTTGGCGTTACCAGTTAACACCACAGTGGCAGTTAGGAATTGAAGGTTCGGCTTTGCGCAGTCAAGCTGATAACCGCAAAGCGATTGGTATAGCATCAAGAATATCACAGCAGCAAGTTTTACTTAACGCACAGTGGCGTTTTTGATGTGAGCATTTTTTAGGTGTCAAAAATTAAAAAAGGGTTCATACGAACCCTTTTTTGCTACTTTATACCCAAGCCACCTCAAGATGCGAATTCTGCATCTTGAGGTGGCCTGGGTATATTATTGCTTACTTTTTCTCAAAAGCGCGTTTCATAAAGTTTGGGATTGCAAGTGCGCCGTGGTGAATACCGTTATTGTAGTATTGCGTACTTTGCGCCAGCTCTGCGGCAGCATCTTCTCTAAAGCCTGCAAATGCTTCACCTTTGCGTGCAAGCGTCACAGACCATAAACCACTTGGGTAAATAGGTTGTGGGAATGGCAATGTTTGCAAATCCTTAAAGCCCACTTCAGTCATTGCGTCACGCATTTCAACAAGTAATGGCATGTGCATAAGAGGGGATTCACTTTGTTGCACCATAATGCCACCAGGGCGAAGAGCATTTAAGCAGCTAGTGTAGAACGCATGGTTAAATAGTCCTTCGCCTGGGCCTACAGGGTCTGTGCCATCAACAATAACTACGTCAATTGACTCAGCAGCAAGTTCTCGCATGTATTTAATACCATCATCAAACATGACTGTTGCGCGTGGGTCTTGGTTTGCTTCACATAACTCTGGAAAGTATTTAAGTGACATTTGTGTCACAACTTCGTCAATATCAATTTGTGTTACCGATTCTACATCTGGGTGTTTAAGTGCTTCACGTAAAGTACCACAGTCACCACCGCCGATGATCACTACATTTTTAGGGTTAGGATGAGCAAGTAGTGCAGGGTGGCTGATCATTTCATGGTAAAAAAAGTTTTCGCGGCTACTTACCATTGTACAACCATCAATAATCATTAGATTACCAAAGTCAGTCGTTTCGTACATTTCGACTTTTTGAAAAGGCGATTGCTTTTCATCTAGCTTTTTATTGATGCGAAGAGAAAACGCACTGCCGTCACGTTCACTAATTTCGGTAAACCAGTTACTTTGATCTAAATTTGCCATGATTGCTATTACACTTTTTGAGTTAAAGACGAAAAAGGGGGCAATTCTGCCAGTGCTTGGCGTTTTGCTCAATGAAATTTTACTGTTCTTGTGAATAATTTAACCTGTGCTTTGGTTAAAGGTCAATTTTTGTTAGCGTAGGGGCTACTGACGTATTAAAATACGCGATTACAGATGCATTAGTTAACACTTGGAAGAATTTGCCATGACTTGGGGTTTAGACACAGCACGCGCTACATATAATGTTGCACATTGGAGTGACGGTTATTTTGATATTAACAGTCAAGGTGAGCTGGTGGCTTTTCCTGATGGCGACCAAACAAAAACGGCGATTTCACTTACAGAATTAACAGAGCAGTTTAAAAAGCAGGGTTTAACTCTCCCTGTTTTGGTGCGCTTTACTGATATTTTACAAAATCGTGTTGATACACTCACAAGCGCTTTTAGTAAAGCGCGTGATGTGCGGGATTATCAAGGTCAATACACCTGTGTATATCCGATAAAAGTAAATCAGCAGCGCTCTGTCGTTAGCAAGTTACTGGCGCATCCAAGTGGGCTTGTTGGTCTTGAGGCTGGTTCAAAGCCCGAATTGATGGCGATTTTAGGTGTTGCAAAATCACCGATTACTATTGTGTGTAACGGTTACAAAGACAGTGAATTTTTACGTTTAGCCTGCATTGGTCAAGCAATGGGCCATAAAGTTAAAATTGTGGTTGAAAAGCTTTCAGAGCTAACAACATTGTTAGCCGAAATAGAAGATTTAGATATTGAGCCTGCCATTGGTATCCGTATTCGTTTAAATTCTGTTGGTAAAGGCAAATGGCAAAACACGGGCGGAGAAAAAGGTAAGTTTGGCTTAACTGCAGGGCAAGTTTTAAGTGCCGTTGACGTTCTTAAGCAGCATAACAAATTACACTTAATGCAAATGGTGCATTTTCATATAGGTTCACAAATTGCCAATATACGAGATATCCACCGTGCTTTACGTGAGTGTTCACGCCATTTTGCTGAATTAACACAACTGGGTGTACCATTAAATACCGTTGATGTAGGTGGTGGCTTAGGTGTGGATTACGAAGGCTCAGGCTCTCGTAGTGCATGCTCTATGAACTACACCGTTGAAGAATATGCGCGTAATGTAGTGAATGCGTTTGCTGAAGTATGTGAGCAGCATGACTTGCCGCACCCTGCAATTATCACTGAATCTGGGCGCGCATTAACGGCGCATCATGCGGTGTTGATCACCGACGTAATTGACGTAGAACAAGCACCTAATCATATTAACCCAAGTGCGCCACAACCAAATAGTGCGCTTGTGCTAGATGAAATGTGGCAGTGTTTACAACGCTTAAACCCACGTATGGCGCTGGAAATTTATCACGATGCAATGCATTTATTCAGCGAAGCTCATGATCAATACGTACATGGCTTAGTGAGTATGTTGGAATGGGCTAAAATTGAGCAATTGTACTTTACAATATTACACCGTGTTCGTGCATCGCTTAGCAATGCGCGTGCTCACCGTGAGGTACTTGATGATCTAAACGAAAAACTAGCGGATAAATTGTTCGTTAATTTCTCATTGTTCCAATCGTTACCTGATGTATGGGGAATTCAGCAGTTATTTCCAGTAATGCCGATTGAAAATCTTGATAAACCATTAACGCAACGTGCCATTATTCAAGATATTACCTGTGATTCTGATGGCCAAATTCGCGAATATGTTGAAGGTGCAGGTATTGAAACAAGCTTGCCTATCCCACAGTATATACCAGGGCAGCAATATCATATTGCAATGTTTATGGTTGGTGCGTATCAAGAGATTTTAGGTGATTTACATAACCTGTTTGGCGATACAGACTCTGTGCATGTGGAACTCACAGAGCAAGGTTATCAACTTACTAATGCGATTAAAGGCGACAGCGTTAAGGATGTATTAAAGTTTGTTGACTATGATAGCGCCATTTTAGCAGATAACTTTGCCAATACAGTGCAGCAACTTGATGTCAGTGATCCTGTTAAAGAACAGTATTTAGCAGAGCTTAATGCCGGCCTTGAAGGGTATACTTATTTTGAAGATTAATTACGCCACTGAGTGTTGTGTAATGAGTTGTTGAGCAGTTTTAATGAAAGGAATTAAGTAGTAATGTCTTTGATCCGTTGTATTTTTAGTATTTTATTGTACACCTTAAATACTGTAATTTGGTTTATACCTATTTTTATCTTTGGCCTAATAAAATTACTGCCAATTAAAGCACTGCAAAAAGCAATGAGTTGGGCGGCGAAGAAGTGCGCGAGTATGTGGGTTACGTGTAACTCTTTAACTCAGAATGTATTTACGCCCTATAAGTTAAACGTGACAGGTCTTGAACAAGTAAAACTAAAAGACTGGTATTTAATTATCGCTAATCACCAAAGCTGGGTCGATATATTGGTGTTACAGCGTTTACTTAATCGCCGTATACCATTTTTAAATTTCTTTTTGAAAAAAGAATTAATTTACGTGCCTATTTTAGGTTTAGCGTGGTGGGCTTTAGATTTTCCATTTATGACGCGTACCAGTAAAAGTCAGCTTAAGAAAAATCCAAAGCTGCGCGGTAAAGATTTAGAAACGACCCGCAAAGCCTGCGAAAAATTTAAAGAGATGCCTGTTAGCATTGTTAATTTTGTAGAAGGCACGCGTTATACGCCTGCAAAACATCAGCGCCAAAATAGCCCATTTCCGCATTTGCTTAAGCCTAAAGCAGGTGGTATTGCTTTTGTAATGCAGGCTATGGGAGATCAAATATCTAAAGTTGTGAATGTAACAATACAGTATCCTGATGGGATCCCAACATTTGTGGATTTTGCCAGTGGGCGGGTAAAGAACATCAATGTTCACGTTGAAGTAATGCCTGTGAGTGAGGAGTTAATAGGCGATTACACGGGTGATAATGAGTTTAGAGTGCGCTTTCAATCAGAACTAAACCGTTTGTGGCAAGATAAAGAGCAGCAGCTGACTCAGCTTGAGCAGCAATCCAAGTAATCGATAGGCAGTGTATCAATCAGCTGTGGCTAACTAATAATTAGGTTAGTCGCTATAAACGTAATTTAGGATGCAGCTCACATAGCTGCACGCAGCAAGGAAATTGAATTACCATGACGACTCCAATTCATTTACAGCAGCTAGTTCAACCTTGGTTTGAAGGCATGCCAGAATCTACGTGGTTTAGCTCACTGACTGCCGTATCTATAGGTGTTTTTTCCTTATTAGTAGTGTACTTGTTTACTCGTCGTTTAATGTTGCCAGGTATTCAAAAAGTAGTAACAAAGCTATCTCCTGAACGAATTGGCGTACTAGCCCCGATGATAGACAAGCTCAACCGTCGCTTTGCTGGTATGTTGTGCTGTGTTTTATTTTTAGCCACGTTTGATAGCGTATACCCGGTTAGTGAGCTTGCAGGAGAGGTATTAAAAACTATTGGTCAGACTATTTTAATTATCCATGTGGGCTTTATTATTAGTAGTTTGGTGAGTATTGCTGGTGGTATTTATAACCAACTTGAGTTTGCGCGAGAGGTGCCAATTCAAGGCTTAATTCAAGTTGTTAAATTAATCACCTTTATGATTTGCGCTATTTTAATCGTCAGTATCGTACTAGAGAAATCACCAACGTATATTCTTTCAGGCTTTGGTGCTATCGCCGCAGTTACTTTGTTAGTTTTTAAAGATACCATTTTAGGTTTTGTTGCCAGTATTCAAATTGCGGCTAATCGCTTAGTAACTTATGGGGATTGGATTCAAGTTGAAAACTATGGCGCTGATGGTGAAGTGATTGATCTGGGTTTAAATACTGTAAAAGTACGTAACTGGGATAACACGATTACCACCATTCCGACCTATATGTTAGTTGCCGGCTCGTTCAAAAACTGGCGCGGGATGCAAGAGTCTGGCGGTCGTCGTATTAAGCGCTCACTTAATATTGATATGAACAGTATTCGTTTAGCTGATGACGAAATGAAGAAAGTGATTGGCCAATCAATTGTTTTGAAAGATTACATTAAATTAAGCACTTTGCCTGACCCTGTTTCTAATTTAGGCTTGTTTCGACGTTACGCGGAAGGTTATTTAAAGCGCCATAGTAAAGTTAATACTGCATTAACGCTTATGGTTCGCGAATTACAGCCACTGAATCATGGATTGCCAATTGAGTTTTATTGCTTTAGTGAAGATAAGCGCTGGATATCTTACGAGCATTTACAAGCAGAAATTATGGATCATCTGCTTGCAGTACTCCCTCTATTTGATTTACGCCCGTATCAAAGTGTCACGGGGCAGTTTAGCCCCCCAGCAAGTGCACCTACAAGTATCAAACCCACAATTAAAGTGGTAAATAATACTGAAGCAGACCCACGCCAATAAACCCAAGCAGTAGCCACCAAATAGGTGGCTTTGCCATTCTTAGCCATGCAAATGCAGCAATAACAAGGGCAATGTGCCATATGTTATGTACCGCGGAAGTCCAAATTGGCGAATAAAGTGCTGCCGCTAAAAATCCAACAACAGCGGCGTTAAGTGCAGCTATACTGCTGGCAAATCGCGGACGCTGTGCTAGTTGTAGCCAACTTTTTTGAAAGGCGAGCATAAGCAGTAAGCCAGGTAAAAAAATCAATACAGTCGCTATGAGTGCGCCAATGATAGGTTGAGTATCTGTCAGTTGTGCGCCTAAGTAAGTGGCAATGGTAAACATAGGTCCCGGTACGGCTTGCGCGCTGGCATATGCACTTAAAAATTGTTCAGTGCCTAAGCTTGGTAAGCCTGCTTGTAGTAGAGGCAATACAACATGCCCGCCGCCAAAGACTAATGCTCCAGCTTGATAAAATGGTGCAAACAAACCTAACTCTTGCCCTAGAGGAATGAAGCTAATTATTAATAACAACGAAAATAAAGCTAAGGCAACCCAATTTATACCACTTTTTGTCGTGGGAGAGGAGATAGTGCTTTTTTCTAAATTCAATAGAGGCCAGATAGCCCCAATTACTGCTGCAATAACTAATACTGCGATTTGCGTTGTCATGTTGGGCAGTAAAATTAAGGCTAACGTGCTCAGTGTAGCAAGTGCTTTAAGTGCCCAGCTAGTACAAAAGCTTTTTGCCATACTAACAATGGCATCAGCAACAATTACAACTGCAAACAACTTTAAGCCTGCGATAATTGCAAAGTAAATAGCATCAAATTGATGGGCGCTAATAGCCAATAACACCATGATTAGAAATGATGGCAAAGTAAAGCCAATAAATGCAGCAATACCACCCAGTACACCACTGCGCTCTACGCCAATAGCAAAACCAACTTGGCTAGACCCTGGGCCCGGCAGCGCTTGACTTAAGCTGATCAATTGCGCGTAACGTTGATTGTCTAACCAATTTAAATTATCAACAAAGTGACGTTTAAAGTAGCCAAGGTGGGCGGCAGGCCCACCAAAACTCATACAGCCAAGTAAAAAAAACTGCTTAAAAATAGCTAACAACATGATATTTATGATCCTTTGGGTATACGCTATTGCATTATGACAAAATTTTGTGACATTTATATGGTCTTTATCGTTTGTACCTTAGTACAATGGTCATAAGTTACACTTTTGACTGGTCGTTATGCGCCTAATTGATAAAATTTTATTGCTGTCGTTATTCGCTTTATCATTTTTGATGAAGGTATCGGCTGCCCCTATCCCAAGGCTATCGTTAGCCGTTGATCATGCTCCCCCGTATAGTCAGATAAATGAAGAGGGTGATATAACAGGTGCAATAGTTGATATTGCTGAGGCGATTCAAGCACGGGTCCCTTTTAAGATTGAGTTAGTTGCTTGTCCTTTTCCTCGCTGTTTAAAAATGCTTGAGGATGGTGAGGTAAATGCTATGGGCGGACTCATCCGTACCGTAGAGCGTCAAACTCAAATGCATTTTTTAATGCCCCCGTATATGATTTTATCGTCTTCTTTTGTGTTTTACGGTCGTCACGATAGTGAGTTAGCTGTTCAAAACTACGGTGATTTATATGGCAAAAAAGTAGCGGTAATGCGTGGTGCTGCTCACTTTAAGCGTTTTGATCAGGATCAAAAGTTAGAAAAAATTGAAGCATTATCTGAAAAGAATGCAATAGATATGCTTTTAAAAGGCCGAGTCGATTTGGTTGTGGCAGTGGAGGAGACCGCTGAACACTCTATGAGCGTGTTAAATCAACCAATAAATAAATTAAAAAAAATGTCTTATCGTTATGATGATGTTATATATGGTTATTTTGTATTAAGTCGTCAATTTAAAAATACCCCTTTAGCCATCGAAATAGAGCATCATATGAAGTTGTTGGCGCAAAGTGGTGAGCTTACTGATCTTGTGGCACCTTATAACTTACCTCCTATTGAACAGCCAACCCTGGGCTTTTATTAACTCCTTCTTCATAGTTTGTTCATTGATGTGTTTGCATACTTGCTGTTATTGAAATAATTAATAGGCAGGATACATCATGACTATAATCAAACCATTAGTAACAGCCACGGCGTTAGCGCTATTACTTACAGGGTGTGAAACCACCAAAACAGGAACTGGCGCTGCAATTGGTGCTGCAACAGGAGCTGTATTGGGCAAAGCCACCGGTGATCATGATGATAAACGTATTTTTATTGGTGCTGCCATTGGTGCTTTAGCGGGTGCTGCGATTGGTGATTATATGGATAAACAAGAAGCGGCCTTTCGCGATGAGCTCGCAGGCTCTGGCGTAGAGGTTATTCGCGAAGGTGATAATCTACGTTTAGTTATGCCATCTAATATCACCTTTGCCACTGATCAATCTTATATTTCATCTGGCTTTCACAACACTTTGGACGCTATCGCTAAAGTAATGAATAAATATGAAAAAACATATTTAAGCATTGAAGGCCACACCGACAGCACAGGGAAAGACAGCTATAATATGACCTTATCGCAGCAGCGTGCGCAAAGCGTTAAGGGATATTTAGTGAATCAACAAATTTTAGCAGCACGTATCAGTACTCGTGGCTACGGAGAAACGCGCCCTATAGCAGGTAATGATAACGCCAACGGGCGAGCTCAAAACCGTCGCGTCGAAATTCAAATAGTACCTAATACACAAAGTTAATTTACTGATGAAACTTAAAAGCTGAAAGCTATTTGGATCAATATTCATTGCGGAAGAAGAACCGCCCATTACACTTCCTGTTAATAAAAAGCGCATGATGGGTGGTGTGGGGCTGGAGGTTAGAGACCGGTGGCTACGCGATTAGGTGCAAATTTTAATACTGCCCTTTGAGCCACCTTTTAGCTGTGATTTTTTCAAGTTTTCTTCTGTACTTTTTTTGAGAAAACTCTTCTGCGTTTCCATTTAGAACATCAAAGATATCTTCTGAGATTAGCGCACCAATAGCATGGATTGCTTCATGTCGATTCAAACCTTGCCTTGTAAGTTTAGCAATAGTTTCAGGTATGAATTCAACCCCATAGCTAATTGATTTTCAACTAGGACATGGATTGTTGAATGTAAGCTTAAAGCATCATCAGCCATTTCAAGGCCTAACTCTGAGTGAAAATCACGAACCAGTTCAATTCGTATAGCTTCATCGAGTGCTAACCAATGTTTAGAATTTACTGGTTGCTCAGGATTGTATTTATCCATAGTTGCCTCGAATGCATAAGTTTGTTTTGCACCTAACGAGCCTGTAAAATAACTCGTTTTTAATTTATTTTTCTTGATGGTTTAACCATAGCGGAGTTCATATTTTGATTCAATCGCAATAATTAGGGACAGGCACATAAAATTTCTGCATATCCTTTTTTACTTACAACTTACAACTTACAGCTTACAACTTACAGCTTACAGCTTTTTACCTTCCAGCTTAACCCCCCCCCTTTAATCCCTATTAAATTGCAGCTCACACAGCTTTTGATACAGCGGATTGCTTGTTAATAGTTGTTGGTGAGTACCTGTAGCTATAATTTCACCATGTTCCATCACTACGATTACATCAGCATGTTTTACTGTGGCCAAGCGATGGGCAATAATTAGCGTAGTGCGGTTTTGCATTAAGTGTTCTAGTGCAGCTTGAACGTGGTGTTCGCTTTGTGCATCAAGAGCACTGGTCGCTTCATCGAGTAATAGTATTTCGGGGTCTTTTAATATAGCGCGTGCTAATATAATACGCTGTTTTTGGCCACCAGATAAACGCACACCTTGCTCACCTAAAAAGCTTTCATAGCCGTTTGGTAGTTGCGCGATAAACTCATCGGCGTGAGCATGTTTAGCTGCTGCGTAGACTTGTTCGTCAGTCGCATCAGGGTTGCCATAGCGAATATTGTGCATAACATCGGAGCTAAATAAAATGGGATTTTGTGCGACCATACCCATACTGTTGCGCAGCCGATTAAGCGATAGATCTTTTATATCAATTCCGTGGAATTCAATGGCGCCGGTGGCTGGGTCGTAAAAGCGTTGTAGTAGTTCAAATAAAGTTGTTTTACCGGCTCCTGAGGGGCCAACTATCGCCACAGTTTGGCCTTGCTTAATAGTTAGCGATACGTTCTTCAGTGCGCTAACATCAGGACGAGATGGGTAGTTAAACGTAATGTTGTTGAGTTCAATTGCCGCAATACCGGATTTTGGATGTAGCTTTTCATCAAGGGGCTGTTCAGGGTTAACAATTTCGCTTTTGACGGCCAATAACTCCAGTAAGCGTGCTGCAGCACCTGCTGCGCGCTGTAGTTCACCGTATACCTCGGCAACGGTTGCCACTGACATCGCTACCATAATGGCGTAAAACACAAATGCGCCTAACTCACCACCGCTCATCGTACCTGCAAGTACATCACTGCCGCCAACCCACAGCATTACACTAATAGCGCTGAAAGTTAAAAATATCACTGCGGCGATTAAAAATGAACGCTGCTTAATACGGCTTTTAGCAACGGCAAAGGCTTTTTCGGTTTCTAGAGCGAACGCGTGTTGTTCTCGTTGTTCGTGGCTATAACTTTGCACCACTTTAATATTTTGAATGATCTCACCGGCGTATGTGCTTATGTCAGCAATCGCATCTTGGCTAGAGCTGGCTAATTTACGCACCTTCTTACCAAACACCATCATTGGCACTAACACCAAAGGTACACAGGCAACCACGACTAAAGTGAGCTTTAAATTAGTAAATAACAGCATGACTAGGCCACCAACGAGCATGAGGGCGCTTCGTAGTGCCATTGAAAATGACGAACCAATAATTGATTGCAGCAAGGTGGTGTCGGTTGTTAAGCGTGACATTAACTCGCCACTGCGGTTTTCTTCAAAGTAGCTAGGGTGCAAAGTCACTATGCGGTTAAATACCGCTTTACGAATGTCGTTACTAACGCGCTCCCCAATCCACGACATTAAATAAAAGCGGCTAAAGGTGCCAATGGCTAATAGGCTGATCAGCCCTATTAGCACTAAAACAGCCTGCTTTAATTGCTCTTGTGAGCCTGCAATAAAGCCATGGTCGATTACAAATTTAACTCCTTGGCCAAGAGATAAATTAACTCCCGCGGTAACGAGCAACGCCATAAGCGCCGAAAAAACTACCCATTTATAAGGTTTAATAAACTGAAAAATCGGAATTAAACTACTAAAAGCAGCCTTGTCTTTTTGCGCGTTTTTGCTATTACTCATGGTGGATTCTTTTATGTGAATAGGGTATAGATATGGTTACTTTAATCATAATTTCAATAACCAATTAAAATAACAAATAAGGGACTAGTATGGTAACTCATAACGTAACGGGTCAATTTAATGTAAAACTCAATCCAATTGAGGGCTACGCCAAAGGGATTGACGGCGTAAATTTAGGGCGTATGTCGATTGATAAAACATTTACCGGCGATCTTGATGCAACGAGTACAGGTGAAATGCTTAGCGCAATGACCACGACTCAAGGCAGTGCTGGTTATGTGGCAATTGAACAAGTTGTTGGGTCGCTTGTTGGCAAGCAGGGCAGTTTTGTATTGCAACACTTTGGTACGATGGATAAAGGCCAAGATTCATTAATTTTAAATGTAGTCCCCGACTCTGGTAGTAATGAACTAGCAGGTCTTAGCGGTAAAATGGTGATTCGTATTGAAAGTGGCGTACATTTTTATGATTTTGAATTTCAGTTATAAAAGGTGAAAAAGTGGTTGTGCAAAAAATAATTGAATTTAAAAAGACCCGTTTTTTTGGTGGAATAGATACAGAAGCCCTTAATCAGCGAATATACAAACTAAACCTAGATGGTTGGAAAGTGATAAATGTAGGGCCAATTACAAATTTTTTTGGTCAAGTTTCCGGTTATGTATTACTTATTGAAAATGATGAGCCGTAAATGTCGCTCGTATTTTGATAAGTTAAGTATTTAATTATAAGGTGTTTTATGTCTGATTTTACTTTAAAAAGCGCATCGTTCGATCCAAAAATTAAATCTTATTGGTTAGTGTTCGCTTTATGTGTAAGCACATTAGGTATTGTTACTATTCCTTTAATTCCCGTCATTGTCTTAATAGTGTGGCTAGTGAGTAGCAGTATCTTAGCCGCAATGTCAGCGGAACTACTTGAGCGCAAGTTAGTCGTTAAACGCGGGGTATTTTTTAAAGAAGAAAAATCGATTCCGCTTGAAAAAATAACCGACGTTGGATTAAGCCAAGGCCCACTGATGCGATTGTTTGGTTTATATAGGTTAAGTTTTGAAACGGCAGGTCAATCAAGTCATGGTGCATTAGTCTCATTACTGGGAGTGGTTGATGCCAGCGAGTTTCGCGAAGCAATTTTAGCTCAAAAAGATAACCTAGCCGGGGCGCAGCCAACGAAAGCTAAAAGTGATGAGCCACAAAACCAAGTGGAGTTACTGCGTGCACTAACTTACAGCGTGAAGAATATTGAACAGATGCTAGTGACGCTGATGGATGAGAGAAAGTAGCAGAATGCTACACACTTAGTTTGATGCACAGGGTGAGTTAGGGGGTATTTATGCGCAGGCTTATTGCTTTATCTACAGTGCCGTCTATTATTTTTGTAGTGGGATATTTATTTTTTAGCGCAACAAATTCTGAATTGAAAGTAAAAGACTTCCTTGTAGAACATGCTAGTGATTTAGAGCATGCAATTTTGCTCGCAGAACAAGGTAACTTTCAGGCTGTTCAATGGGTAGGTGGCGAAGATGATACAAAGCTGCCAATTAAATTAGTAAGTTTAAGGGGGAGTAAGGAGTATATAAATGTTACAGATTCAAGTGTGGATGAGCTTACGCTTTTTTTACTTAATAAAAATTTAGATGTGCTCTGGATCCAGCAGTTTCATGACATTTGGCTTGTAAGAAAAGCCTTTACCTTTTCATTTCAGGGTAGAAAAGAAGAGGGGTATTTTACTTTTGGTAACCCTTTTGGAGTAGGCTTATGTACATTTGGGAGTGAAAGTGAAGATTACGGGGAGTATGAACATGTAACTAATAACTGGTATATAGCAAAGTGCAAATACCCTGTAAAGTTGACTGAGCGATTAGTAACCTACTAAAAAGTAATTTTTCTAGCATGCGATTAATTTTGTGTAACTTTTTCTGCAGTGAAGCGTCTCTTAACCTCGCAGTGAATTAATGACATACAAATATTGTGACGCAAAGAAAAATAAATTAGGCATCGCTGTTTAAATGTGCGCACAGAATATTTTTTCGTTGGGTTTCGTTGCGCTGAACCCAATCTACGCGCAGTGCCACTTAATCCCCATTTGCAAGCCCCTAACAAGTTAATGATAAAGGGTTGTTTTTGGCTTTTTTATTGTTTTTATCGATCCTTTTTTATGGATTTAATGGGTTCGGTTACAAAAAACAAAGGGTTTAATTGTAAATTTTGTGTTTCAATAAATACATCGAAATTGTTATGCACTAGCGTACCTTTATTAAATAAGATGGCGATTTACCATGTGTTATAAGTTTTTCTTAGTAACAAGTTCTGTTTTATTACTTAGCGCCTGCGGTGGTTCAGGCTCAGATGAGACGCCAATTGTTAATAACAATACTCCCCCCACCTTATCTATTGCCAATATTGCAAGTGATATAACTAAAAACCAAACTATTGAATTAAAAGCAACAGCAAGTGATGAGGATGGCACGATTGTCAGTGTGATTTGGGAGCAAACTGCGGGGTATGGAATACTTGCTGAACCGGTAAATGAAGCCGTCGTAACAATAAAATTACCAGCTGCTGTGAGCTATGCGGCGCAGGAATATGCGTTTAGTGTAACGGCAACCGACAATGACGGTGCAAGCACAGTTAAAACTGTTAACTTTAGCGCCCGTAACAGCATAGATGAATTTGCAGCTGCACGTTTATTGCAGCAAGGCAGCATGGGGGTTAAGTTAAGCGAAATACGTCAAGCGCAAGGTATGAGTGAACAGCAATGGCTAGAGCAGCAAATAGCGTTACCCATTGGTTATCATCGTAGCTATTTAGTAAAAAGCCAAGATGAAAATGAGTTTAGGTATATTGATCGCATAGATGCTTGGTGGAAAGCGGTGTTGCAAAGTGATGATCAGCTTCGCCAGCGTGTCGCATTTGCATTAAGTGAAATCTTAGTCGTGTCGGATGCAAATAGCAGTTTACGCTCGCAACCCGAAGGTATGATCACTTACTATGACTTGTTACTAAAGCATGCCTTTGGTAATTACAGAGAATTACTTGAAGATGTAACCCTCTCACCTATTATGGGCACTTACTTGAGTCATTTGGGTAATGAAAAAGCAAACGATGAGTTTAATATTCGCCCGGATGAAAACTATGCGCGAGAAGTTATGCAGCTATTTACGATTGGCCTTGAAGAACTCAACCAAGATGGTAGCGTAAAGCGTGATACCCAAGGCAATACCATTGCCACCTACGGACAGCCTCAAATTGAAGGGTTTGCCCGTGTATTTACCGGCTGGACATTTGCTGATAGTGAAACGTTTAAACGTAAAAGTCGTAATTACATCAAACCAATGCAGGCTTTTACTGAATACCATTCAAGCAAACAAAAAGTACTGTTAAATAATCAGGTTATCCCCGCAGGTTATAGGCCACAAGAGTCGTTACAAATCGCGCTCGATAATTTATTTAACCACGCCAATGTTGCGCCATTTATTAGTAAGCAGCTTATACAGCGTTTGATCACCTCAAATCCAACAGCGCAATATATTGAGCGAGTCGCGAATGTGTTTAACGACAACGGTCAGGGGGGACGCGGCGACTTAGCAGCGGTCATTAAAGCGATTTATTTAGATGATGAAGCGCGTCATTTTGGTAGTGTCTTACATTATCAGGGTAAGCTAAAAGAGCCTTTGTTAAAAACGGTGCAGTTTTGGCGTAACCTTGATGCTAAATCTGTAGCGGGGTATTACAAAACATGGAATCTATTAAATAGCTATGGGCAAGGCCCAATGCAATCACCATCAGTATTTAATTTTTTTAGACCGGACTATCAACCAGCTCAACTGCGTGATGAACAGCTTGTCGCCCCAGAATTACAAATAGCTGGTGATGCTAATTTGATTGCTACTATGAATGAGCAGTTTGCTGATTTAGTGTGGCGAGTTGCTGAAGGACGTGATGATTTAAATCCAAGCGCGATATATCTCTATATTATTAATGACATTAACTACTTACAAAATGAGGGTCTCGAGGCCTTACTTGATCAGTACAACGTTTTATATTTTGCGGGCTCAATGAGTGTTAATACTCGCCAAGCTTTACGTGATTTAGACGCCTATTTTAAAGATGAGCAGCATCGAGAGCGGATATCATATTTGCTTTATACGATAGCTATTTCACCTGAATTTAATTTGCAGTATTAGGAGAACATAATGAGCATTAATAGAAGGCAATTTTTGTCGTTATGTTTAAAAGGGAGTGTGTCGGCAGCTGCACTAACTAGCTTGCAACTGCAAGCATTAACTGGGGCGGCAAACGCTGTTGAATTGGGGGATTATAAAGCTTTAGTATGTATATTTTTATATGGCGGCAATGATTCACTCAACATGCTGGTGCCATTAGAAGGCGATCAGCGAAGTTTATATGAGCAAAGCCGGCAGAATCTTGCTGTTGCCTCTCCTATTGCGTTAAATACGGCGACTGAGTTTGCTGGTGGTGTTGGAATGCACCCATCACTGACTGCGATTAAAAGTGTATTTGATTCCTCTAATTTAGCCTTTGTGGGTGGGCTTGGAACATTGCTTGCGCCTACTCGCTTAGACGACTATAAAAATAAGACCGTAGCACTGCCTAAGCATTTGTTTTCGCATAATGATCAACAAGCATCATGGATGTATGGCCGTGAAAAACAGTCACTAAATAGTGGTTGGGGTGCACGGTTATTAGAGCGTCTTGAACAACAAGAACAGTTCGCCGCAAATATATCGATTAATGGTACGAACCTTTGGCAAACGGGTAATGAAACAAAGGCATTTTCACTTAATAAAAGTGGTATTAGTAAAATAAATGCATCTGTTGGTTATCAGCCGCGTGTGGATCATGTGACCAATATTATGAATCGAATAATGGGCAATACACAGCACCCACTTAGTGGTGCTTATGCACATAGTTTCAAGTCGGCAATTAACAATACACACGCAATGAATACTGCACTTGAAACCTCACCAGCACTCATTACCTCATTTAGTGATACGAGTTTGTCAGAGCAGTTAGCTGCGGTGGCTAAAACTATCAGTGTTCAAGCTAAGTTAAGCACTCAGCGTCAAGTGTTTTTTGTCTCTATGGGGGGATTTGATACGCATGATGACCAGCTTAATACACACCCTGCATTATTAAGCACTTTAGCCCAAGGGTTAAATGAATTTGATAGTGCAATGAAAGAGCTGGGTATGGCTGATAAAGTAACCGCTTTTACAATGTCTGATTTTGGCCGTACGCTCACCTCTAATGGTGATGGCACAGATCATGGTTGGGCAGGCAATCAAATCGTCATGGGCGGAGCAGTTCAAGGTGGCGATATATATGGTGAGCTATTAACTCAGCATTTAGATGGTCCGCAAGACACGGGGAGTGGTCGTTTAATTCCTAGTGTAGCTAATGAGCAATACTTTGCTACGCTAGCGCAATGGTTTGGTGTGCCAAGCTCTGAACTGGTTGATATATTTCCAAACTTAGCTAATTTTGATCATGCAACGCTCAATTTCTTAAAGGCTTAGTTGCTAATAGTTCGCTACTCACTACTTTTTTCAGTACTTGCAAATACAGTATTGCGCTAATTTACGCGCAATACTAATTTAACCAAAGTGACTCATACGTGTAGTTTATTTTCCTATTGTGACTTTGCCTGATGATTGCAAAGCGGATAGAACATCGAGAGATACCGAGGCTGGATCTATAAGTGACATTAAAGCTGAGAACGACTTTTTTTCAGCCATTATATCATTTGATGCATGGGCAGATGCTTCATCTTCCCAGTAATAAATATCAACCCATTCGTTGTTACTATCTTTATATAATGTTTGCTGTAAAAAGCCCTTACAAAATTTCAAATCTACAGCGAGATCATTGATAGCAGTAACCATCTCACCATCTGAAATTCCAGGCTTACTTTTCCATTTTACAACTTCAAAACATACGTTATTCATTAAATTTTCCTTTAAGCTATTAGCACTGATTAAAACGAAAGCAATCAATCGTGTGATCATTAACTAAACCAACAGATTGCATAAAGGCATATATTGTTGTTGTTCCCAAAAACTTAAAGCCTTTCTTTTTTAGTTCCTTACTTATGTGAGTGGATAACTCAGTTGATGCAGGTATGTCTTCTTCAGATGCCCAATTACCTACAATGGGTTTATTGCCAACAAAGCGCCAAAGATAATTAGAGAGGCTGTTATACTCCTTTTGAATGGTTAGGATACATTTTGCATTGTTAATAATTGCGGAAATTTTAGCGCGGTGACGAACAATTCTTGCATCGACTACTAACGCTTCAATTTTATCGTCGTTAAAAGAGGCGACTTGTTCAATATCAAATTGATTAAACGCAATTAAATAACCACTACGCTTACTAAGGATTGTGTGCCAGCTTAAACCAGATTGACACAATTCAAGTGAGAGTAGTTCAAACAATTTGTTATCACTATAAATAGGTACGCCCCATTCTTCATCATGATAAGCCTCTTCAAGGGCTGTTTTTAAAGACCACTGACATTTATTTATCTTGTTCATACTTTGATCATTACCTCTTTTGTTTCTATAATTCTGTCTTGCATATCATCGTAAAACACGTCGTCAATGTGACTATCAGCATCAGGCAAAGTAAGTCCGGTGGCCATTTGTGGGGCGCCATTAGTAGGATGCGCTAAGTATTTTCGACCTCGTTTTTGATGGCTAACACGCCAGCGAGTTAATGATTCAATGTTTTTATTATAGAGATCGATTAGCTCAACATCTTTGCATTGATTTATGAAAGGATATAAAACACAGCAGTTATCGAGTAGCGTCAATAGCTTCCTTTGTTTGGGGAGTAAATACATTCTGCTATTAAATGTTGCTTTACCTATAGTAGATTCAGAAGGGATCCCAAAAAAAGAGTTAAGCATTGCCAGTGTGCCAACTTGCATTCCACTTGCTCCTTCTAATTTTTGACCGTTGACAATAAGCCCCCAACCAAATGGAATATGAATCACTTCCTTCCAATCTTTAATCAAAATATTTTTTGTTCTGATTCGCTGGCCAAAAGATTTATTGAGTTCATTAATTAAAGCATCTAAATTAAGCAGTACGTTCTTTAATCGGGATGGTTCGTTATTTTCTATTGCTTGAAATGCTTTTGTAATGCATTTTAAAATTCCTCCACCAAAGCGCTCCAACTCAACAAACGATAAAAGAAAATGTGCAAGCTGTTCCTTGTAGGGGCTTTTTAACCAGGGATAAAGTAATTGAAGGTTGTGAGAATTTATATCTTCGGGAAGGTAGCTCTCACCAGGCTTTTTATTCTTTAACGTCCAATTAGAAGCAATTACGCAGTAGTATGTATTTGATAAGGGCATCGATAATTTATGGCTTAAACTCTGCCACGGCTGATATAAACCTGAAGGAAAGGTCATTTTCTCTTTTTTATATTCATCAGCCGAAGGTGGGCAGCGATCCCATCGATATGACTGAATCAGAATCGATAAAATAGTGTAAAACTCACATTCTTGTTCGTATGTAAGTTTATCAATTACACCATCTAGTGAGCTATCATACGTTTCGAACACTTTATCAAATGACGTTCTGACCCCATTACCTCCAACAGAAAAATAGTCTGGTAATGATCGTGTGTATAGCATGTATAGCGATAGCGATGTGGGTAATGTTACGCCAGGTACATAAGAAGGTAAAAAGCCATTACTAAAGTCATTTTTTTGAATAAATGCCAAAAAGCAGGCTAATGATTTTTCTGGGCTAAGCTTTTTCATAGGAATAGAATCCAACGCGATGTACATGTGCAAGTGTATTAAGGTGCACGGACTGATTGTATTTATGTTGTCCTGAGTCATCCCACATAATTTCTTGATCAAAAGACTTGATTGATACTCCTTCTATAGAAGATGTAATTGGGTAGTCTACCTTGCGAAAGCTTGCAATATCGTCACAGTTATTTTGGCAATAAATTTTTTCTACGTCCGTTGCCACTGATATCTTACCTTTAGCTGCGAGCATTCTCCCTAAATCGGATAAATGGTATGAGAATATGCGTTCGTTATAAATTTGCCATAATGGAAAAATATGAGCCAATAATAGCTCAACGTTTTCTGTGTTTTTGCTGAGCTCTGATTCACAATCAAATAAAGCAGGTATTCCTGTGTATGTGGCTACGAGCTCACTATATATGTAACTAGCCCCGACGATAGGGGGGAAGTTAATATCTGGAGACAATCGATTAATTATTTCTTCAAAATTGCTATTGAGGTATTCAACTCGGTCCAAAAATGTAGAAGAATTGCCATTAAAAAGCGAAGTGATTAGATTATAAAAAACCTCGCTTAGACCATTCGTAATATCATACGTATGAAAGGAAATGTCTTTATCAGGAAATAATTTACTTAGTCTTTTTTTTGCCTGAAGTAAATATGTTTCAGATATATCTAGTAATATAATCCGGTTATATTTTTCTATTTCAGAAAAGCAAGGAGTTCCCTTTTCAATTATTGGGGCTAATGGGCCGCAACCAATGTACACAAAACTATTTTTGCACGGTTGAGACGCTAGGCTTTTCGATAGCTGTTTTTGTAATGGGGCATAAAGGCTTATTTTCCAAGCGTCTTCGCATAAGTTTGTATCAGAAATATGTACATTTTGCATGTAGCTTAATTGAGCATTTTGGTAATTCATTATTCTATAGCCTGAACATTAAAAGGGAATGCAAGGTGTGAGTGTGTAACTATTCCACTTGGAAAACCTTCTCGAGGATTATCAGGAATACCACCGTATACATTTCCATCAGAATGGTAATCAAATTCAACAACGAGCAGTTGTTCGTTACGGCTTGGGCAAAAATTTAAAGATCGCTTGAATGTTGCTTTGCCTTTATTATTTGCAACAACGACATTAGGTAAACCACCTAACGGTATTGCAGCTAAACCATCTGCTACGCCATTACCGCTATTATCTTGGCTAAATACACCCCAGGCTGTATATACTCCGTTGGGTATTAGACCATTTAGCTGAAATGAGATGCGAGCTTGATTATTTGCATTACATTTGTATTTCGCATTTCCTTTTGCTGAAAGCCATAGTTCAAGCGTGATAGGTGAGTGATAAGCAGCTTTACTTATTTCATCAATATCAGCTATAAAAATTGACTCCAAAGGCTTTCGCCCATACTCACTTCCTATGCTATAAAACACTTCTCTAAGAGGTAAATTAATATGTTCGTAGTTAACATCATTAATTGAAATACTTAAGGTAGATAAGTAGTTGTTATCAACGCCAGTTGCTACTAATGTTTTCCATGATGTCGTATAGGTTAGGGGAGCAGGTTCATGAGTATTAGGGGTGTGTTCAAATAAAAAATTAAAGCCAGCAGTATCAAAAGGTTGCCCCAAATTCCATAATGGCTCACTTAAATACCGATTAAATCCAGTAACGGCTTGTCCTTTAACAAAACCTTGGTGGTGGGTTTGGGCAGCGTTAGTATAAAGCGGCGTAATATACAGACATAACGCCAGTAAGCCCTTGTTTTTCATTATTAATCCTTTTTATAGAAGTGAGTATTTTATTTATAGGCCAGTGCTGTCCTATAAATACCTCTTAAAACCCTATCCCATTTACCATTTGAATATAATGCATTAAAATATATATAGATAATTTCCAAAATGGAAAGAATATGAAAGTGTTTGATTCTGCAATGATTTTTAAGGCGATCGTGGAGCGAGGTTCTATGGTCGGTGCTGCTGAGTTTCTTTGTATAACTCCTCCTGTTGTCAGCAAAAAGCTTTCTTACTTAGAAAGTGAGTTAGGCTTGCAATTATTAAAACGCACGACTCGACATGTTGAGTTAACAGAAGTCGGGGAGGTATTCTATGAGCGAATATCTGGCATAAGTAAAGATTGGAATGCATCTATTGAGGAGGTTGTCAGTTTAAATAGTAATCCAAAAGGAACACTACAAATAAGCTCACCTCAGCCACTATGTAGCCGTTTGCTAGTGCCTATTTTGCATGAATTTCAAGCCTTATATCCCGATATTAAACTCGAACTATTACATACAAACTACGAGCAATTACCTCATCAAAGTGCTGATATTACAATTTGTAGAAAATTAGATGAATTCAACTCGATGAGCTACATCGGTATCCCACTTTTTACTTATCATAATTCACTTTTTGCTTCCAAGACTTACTTAGATAAGCATCCAAAAATAACGCAAGTAGCTGATTTGAAAAAGCATCAATGTATAACTTATGGTGTGGGAAAACCTGCATACCAATGGCAGTTTGAAGATAGGTCTTTTGTAGATATAAACCCTTATATTACCGCAGATAATACAGAGATTATTATCTCTTCTGCCGTTAATGGTCTTGGCATTGCTTATATTCCACAAGAAATATTACAACAAGAATTAGCTTACTCAAGGCTAGCCAATGTTTTACCTGAAGTAAAAAGTAAGCCGTTTGAAACTTATCTTTATTATCAGAGTATGAAGTTTACACCAAAAAAAATTCGCTTATTCATTGATTTTCTCAAGAACTATTTTTAGCTTTAAAAGATGACGTGAAAAAATCAACGGTCATAGAGTTGGGTTTCGTTGTACTCAACCCAACTTAAATAACAATTAAAACACTTGGCAAATTTGCTCTGCGTTACAGGTGATCACAGTAACATTTTTGTAGCCAACTCGTGTTAGCGCTTCTGCACTTAGGGTTGCGCGCGCGCCGCTGGCACAGTGTAAATAAATTGGCCGTGCTGGGTCTTTTTCAATTTCCATTAATTTCATTTCAAGTAAACCACGGGGGATATTAATTGCACCGATGGCTGCTTTTGTCGCATGTTCAGCAGGTTCACGTACGTCAATTAATAAGCCGTGATTATCTGCCAGTTCTAGCTTGGCTTGCTCTGCATCAATACGGCGTTGATTTGGAGTGATTATTTTCATTAGATCTGGAATTGAAGTAAGCATTAGTCTGTAAATCCTCGTTTGCGAAAAAAATTTATAAGTGGGCACCACTTAGTAAACGCTGTTTGGATCAGGTTTACGCCTATCAATAGTGTTAACAACATAAACCGACTATCTACAAAGTAGCTCAAAAGCACAGAAATTGTCACCATTGATCCTGCAAGTAGTAAGATCCCATCACTTATTTTCATTATGACCTCTGTATTTAATATTAGTATTTCCTAATGTTAAATTATATTAGAACTTACTAATGTAAAAGTCTATACTTAAAACATATTTTATTAGCGGTTATTAAAATGAATATTGAGCAGCTAGCAAGCAATGCTGAACAAGCCGAGCAGTTTTTAAAATTAATGGCGAACAAGAATCGTCTAATGGTTTTATGCAGCTTGTTACAAGGTGAGTTAAGTGTAGGGCAGTTAAATGAACGTGTACCATTGGCACAATCTGCATTGTCTCAGCATTTAGCGAGTTTAAGAAAAGCAAATTTAGTAGCAACACGTCGTGATGGCCATACTATTTATTATTATTTGATCGACCCTAAAGTTGAGTCGATCATTGGGTTGTTGTATCAATGGTTTTGCGTAACCGATAATAACCCTAAATAAACGTGGCTATTTCATTGAGTGATTTTTTCACAAGTGCGTGGTTCGGCACGGTGGCATCTTCACTTGGGTAACCAGCAATAAGCAGCATATAGGGGCGTTCGTTGTCTTTATCTCGGCCACAAATATCGGTTAAAAAGCTCATTGGCTTAGGGGTATGAGTTAGCGTTGCAAGGCCTGCCCTGTGTAGTGCTTGAATTAAAAAGCCGGTTGCCAGTCCTACAGATTCATGTACATAGTAGTTCGTGTTTTTATCATCAGTACTTAAGCCGCCTTTCTTTTGGCTAAATACCGCAATAAGCCAAGGCGCATGCTCTAAATAAGGTTTACTTGCGTCAGTACCCAGTGGTTTTAGTGCATCTAGCCATTCCTCGCCAGCACGGCCTTCATAGAATGAACGTTCTAGTTTTTCAGCTGCTTCACGAATTTGTTTTTTTATATCACTTGAGTGAATAGCAACAAAATGCCAAGGCTGGTGGTTTGCACCACTTGGCGCCGTGCCTGCTGCCTTGATACAGGTTTCGATAATTTCTTTAGGCACAGGGCGATCGCTAAAGCTACGAATACTATGACGGCGCTGGCTGGTGGCTAAAAATTCGGTAGCGCGCTCTAGCATTTGATCATGTGGGTATTCGGTAAAGTCGGTTAGGGGGATGCTTGCATGATCTTTCATAATGATCCTTTATTGTTGTTTATTTGCAAAATGTTTCAAGAGTGTTTCAATGTTTACACTTGTTTGCAAATGAAACTTTAATGTTAATTGTCCCTAATTCTATTCAGTGTTATAAACATTGCAATAATTAAAAAAGTAAAGGACATATAAATGCTTAAAATATCGGAACTATCTAAAACCTATGACAATGGTGTACATGCCTTGCAAGGTGTTAATTTAACAATACCTAAAGGGATGTTTGGTTTACTGGGTCCAAATGGGGCTGGTAAATCTTCACTTATGCGTACAATTGCAACATTACAATCAGCAGACAGCGGCAGCATAGAGTTTGATGGGGTTGATGTTTTAGCACAGCCTAAAAACTTGCGTGAGCGTTTAGGTTATTTACCACAAGACTTTGGTGTTTATCAGCGTGTTAGTGCTTATGACTTACTTGATCATATGGCTATTTTAAAAGGCTTAAACAACAAAGCTGAACGTAAAGAGGCCGTTGAAGGGTTGTTAGCGCAAACTAATTTATATGACCACAGAAAAAATGCGGTGAGTGGTTTTTCTGGGGGGATGCGTCAGCGTTTTGGTATTGCACAAGCTTTATTAGGCGATCCTGATTTATTGATTGTTGATGAACCAACGGCAGGACTTGATCCTGAAGAGCGCAATCGTTTTCATAATTTATTGGTTGGTTTAGGTGAAAGTAAAGTAGTGATCTTATCAACGCACATAGTTGAAGATGTATCTGAGCTTTGCCCGAATATGGCTGTGTTAGCAAGTGGACAAATTTTACTAGAAGGTAATCCAATTGAGCTGACTAATACGCTACAGGGCAAAATATGGCACAAGGCGATGAGCCAAGCTGAAGCTGTCGAACTCGAACAGTCATTACCTGTGATCGCGAAACGTTTGTTTGCAGGAAAAACATTACTTAGTGTATTTGCTGACGACGCCCCGCAAGGTTTTGAGTCAAAACCAGCTGATTTAGAAGACGTCTATTTTTCAACATTGCACAAACATCGCAATAAAGCGGCATAAGGATACTGATTATGTTGTTTAACATGATGCGATTTGAGCTGCGCTATTTTATGCGTCAGCCCTCATTCTATATTACGTCACTTATTTTGTTTTTCCTTACTTTTATGGCGTCGGTGTCTGACTCGGTGCAAATAGGTGGAAGCAGCAATGTAAATATAAATTCTCCTTACGCAATTTTGCAAGTTATTGCGATTATGTCGGTGTTTGCTATTTTTTTAGTGGTCAACTTTGTCGGTAGCTCCGCTATTCGTGATGACGTGAGTAAACTCAATGAACTAGTTTTGAGTAAGCCATTAAATATCGCTCAGTATAGAGCGGGTCGATTTATCGGGGCTTATTTGGTCACGCTATTAGTGTTTTCAACTACTATGTTGGGTGTGTGGGTTGGCAGCGGTTTTGGTAGCTTAATGGGCTGGTTAGATAGTGAAATGGTTGGTGAAAATAAACTAAGCTATTATTTAGTGCCTTTCTTTTATATTGCTGTTCCTTCTTTATTTGTTATCTCTTCATTAATCAATGCTGTAGCAATGCGCTTTCGCAGCATGGTGACGCTCTATCTAGTCGCCGTTGCCTTACTTATTAGTTATTTGGTTGGATCGAATATCTTCTCTGATATTCAATATCGCGAAATCTCAGCTTATTTAGATATGTTTGGTATGTCTGCAATGAGAATGCAAATGGAATATTGGACAATAGCACAGCGCAATGTGATGGAAATTACATTAACTGATCAGCTATTACACAATAGGTTAATTTGGGTCGGTATTGCCTTGGTGGCATTAGTAACTGCAGCGCTCAATACATCCCATCACTTAGTGCAAAAGCAAAAAGTGAAAGGCAAAGCTAATAAAGATAATAATACCAATTCTGCAGCCGCTCTTAGTTTTAATATAAAGGCAAAGGCGACGGGAAGTAATGCATGGTCACAGTTTTCAACGCGAACTGTTTTTGAAGTCAAACAAGTTATAAAAAGCTATTCGTTTGGTATTTTACTTATTTTATCTTTAGCGACATTAATTCCTGCGTTAGTAGGTTCAATGGGTGCATACGGAACGGATGTTTGGCCTGTCACCTTTAGAATGGTTGAGCTTATTCAAGGTAGCTTTGGCATATTGATGATGATTGTACTCGTTTATTATTGTGGTGAACTTGTATGGCATGATCGTGAATCACGAATGGCCGAAATTGTTGACGCTTACCCCGTTGCGAATTGGGTGTTCTGGGGCTCTAAATATGTAGCGTTGAGTGCAGTTTTATTATTGTTATGCGCATTTGGTTCTGTGGTGACATTGTTTTATCAAATGATCATGGGCATGGCGAACTTTGATATTGCACAGTATGTAATAAGGCTCGGTTATTTATTTGTACTTGTGCTTGTTTTCCAAGGTGGCTTTGCTTTTTTATTACAGGTAATTAGCCCTAATAAATACGTAGGTATGGGTTTGTATGTGCTTTACTTCATCGCTACTTTGGTGATGAGTAACTATGGTTTTGAGCATAACATGTTTGCTATTGGTAGCACGCCAGATGCGCCTTATTCAGATATCAATGGTTATGGCCATTTTTTAACTGCTGTACATTGGTACAATTTGTACTGGTTAGGTTTTAGTATGATCATTGCCGCACTTAGCTATGCACTTTGGCCGCGTGGGGCTGGGCAAGATTTAAAAGCGCGGGTTAAGTTATTAGGCTATCAGCTTGGCAACTCGGGTAAAGTGGTTATGGTATGTGGAACACTTATTTTTGTTGGTACGGGTAGCTATATTTACTACAACACAACGGTGCTTAACCCATTTATAACCAGTGATCAGTATGAAGACTTGCAAGAGCAATATGAGCGTGAGTTTGGTCAATTTGTTGATGCAGCCGTGCCTATTCCAACTGATGTTGTTGTTACTGCAAATATCTATCCTCAAGAGCGCCGTATTACAGCAACCGTGGTAATGCAGGTAGAGAATAAATCGCAACAACCTATTACGCGATTATTGGTAAATAAGCCTGATCATACTCATAACTGGAGTGTTGAAGTTGAGGGCGGGCAACTAGGCGAGTTGAACGAACTTTACCGTCATGCTTGGTTGGATTTTGCACAGCCAATGCAACCAAACGAAAGCCGTGAAATTGTGATGAGCGTAGAGCGTTATACTAAAGGGTTTGTAGATAGAGGCAGTGATGAACGACTTGTGTATAACGGTACATTCATTGATAACACGGCTTTGTTCCCAAGTTTTGGTTATTCCTTTGGTAAGCAAATACAAGATAAAAATGAGCGTCGTCAAAGAGGTTTACCAGAATTAAAGCGTGGCAATAAAATTGAAGAAACGCAGTATCATAATCAGCCTTTGTTTGCGGATAATTATGTAAGTTTTGCAGCAACAATTACCACCGATGAGTCGCAAGTTGCGATGGTGCCAGGTTACTTGCAATCACAAAGTACTAAAGACGGTCGCACAACTTTTGTATATGAAATGGATGCACCTATGTTGCATTTCTATAATTTGCTATCGATGGAGCTTGAGGTCAAAAAAGAGCTACATAATGGTGTAAATATAGAGGTGTACCATCATAAAGATCATGCTTGGAATGTAGATACGATGATTCAATCTACCAAAGATTCTTTAGATTATTTTTCCAAAGAGTTTGGCCCCTATCAGCATAAGCAAATGCGTATTATTGAGTTTCCTCGCTATCGTAGTTTTGCACAGAGTTTTGCTAATACAGTGCCGTATTCTGAAAATATGGGGTTTATTACCGATACGCGTGATCCAGATAATATTAATTTTCCTTACTATGTAACATCGCATGAATTGGCGCACCAGTGGTGGGCACATCAGGTGATAGGCGCGAACGTTGAGGGTTCTAATATTTTATCTGAAATGCTATCGCAATATGCAGCGATCATGGTGATGAAAGAAAAGTATGGTGAAAACAACCTACGTAAATTCTTAAAGTACGAACTTGATCGCTACTTATTTGGGCGCACGACAGAACCTTATGAGGAACGTACACTTGCACGCGCCGCAGGGCAGCAATATATCCACTATAATAAAGGTGCCGTGGTAATGATGGCCATACATGATTTGTTAGGTGAGCAGCGCGTAAATGCCGCTTTGCGAGCATTTTTACAAGATTACCAATATGCGCAAGAACGTTACCCAACCACGTTAGACTTTATTGCCTATCTAAAGCGAGGAACGAGTGAGCAAGAGCAAGCATTTATTGAAGATCAGTTTAATTCCATTACGTTATATGATTTAAAAATCAGTGATGTTGATGTACAAGAGGCTGAATCAGCTGGTGAGGAGCACACCATTACATTGACCATTTCTGCAGCGAAGAAACATGCCGATGGTGAAGGTAATGAAGTGGATGTCCCGCTTATACAAATGATAGATGTTGCTTTATTTAGCGCAGATCCTAATGAGATACATGACACAGATACTGTTATCTATATGCAAAAACATGAGATTAAAACGGGTGAAAACACCCTTATATTAAAAGTAACTGAGTTGCCTAAATATGCCGGAGTAGACCCATTTATCAAATTAATAGATAAGAAAAGCGGAGATAATATCAAAGCACTATAAATATAAAAGGCCTCTTACGAGGCCTTTCTCTTAGGTGTGGGAGTTTATACCAAACTACCTCAATATACAGGCTTCAGCGTTTCACAGGGTCTTAATATCAAGGCGCTACTTTACAATAATGGTAGTCCCTTTTTAAAAGTAATCTCTTTTAAAAAGTAATCCCGCAGAGAGTAAGTGCCTGTGAATCGCCCAACGACGTTCATATCTTGAGGTGGTTTGGGTGTTTAAATCGAGCATGAGTAATCTCTAGTTTACATTATGGGAATGTTAAGTTTTTTTGATTATTATTAAATCATTGTGTTAGCTAAATATTAGGCTATATTAATTTTATAGTGTGACTTTAAAGTAGTGCTATTAGCAGTAGTCAAGCTTGTCAAATATACAGAATACCTGTTCACCTCTCCTAAGAGTGAAATCGAAGCCGCATTTACTGCGGCTTTTCTGTTTCTCTAAATTGCGTCAATTCAACAGTCAACCAGTCGTTCGCTGTGAGTTTCGTGCCATCAGTAAGGATAACGGTGTAGACCTTACCGCTCCATGAGCTTTTACTGGCTAAGTTTTCGATAAAATCATCTGCTGTTTTTGCGTACCGCTGTGCTTTTTTGTATTTCATGGCTAGGTGGTCTGCGGCTTCTTGGCTGGTGTGTTTATCACCATTTCGGATAAAAACAGCATTACTTTTTGCGATGAAGCTAATTAAGTGCCCAACTTCTTGTTCAGGGGTTGCTGCAAAACTTAAATGGCTAAACATTATTAAAATAAAGGCAAAAGGCGCGAGTGTATTATGGATTAATTGTTTCATCGTTCATCTCGTTCATGTATTGAAGTGGTTTGGGTATAACAATTTAAATAACGCATGATTATGTAAGTATGGTGCGTTAGGTTCATGATATTGGCAAAAGTTCAGTCCAATAATGAGCAGCCCTAAAGCTTACAGGAGTCTACATTTTTACAACAGTTTCTTACTTATTTTACAGTAAAGGCGAATGTATAATGATGACTTTCCAAACCAACACACAAGGACAAGGCCATGAAGGCTTTTCTAACTACATTATTATTGCTGATACTCTCTGGGTGCTCAGCAGTTACGATTCAGCCACAAAAGATGGCAAAAGTAAGTACCTCGCCAACATATCAAGATAGCCGCCCATTTTTTATGTGGGGACTGGTTGGTGATCAACGTGTTGATGTAAAAAAAGTATGTGGTGAGCAAGCTGTTGTACAAATGCAGTCGCAGCAAACTTTTACAGATGGGGCACTGGGGTTAGTTACCTTGGGCATCTATTCACCTCATACAATTAAAGTGTGGTGTGATGAACAGAAAAACAAAGGAGCGGGGATATGAAAAATACAGCACAATTAATGCTGGGTGTGGCATTTATAGCACTGACGGGTTGTACTAACATCCATTTTGATAACGGTCAGTATGATGACTTGGCTACCAATCATAAAAGTGAGCAATGGCATCATAACTTTGCAGCTGCACTTTATGAAGGATCAGATACTGTTGATTTATCTGATGTTTGCCCTGATTCGCAATGGCAAAGTGTACATACCTATAAATCATTTTCCAATGGCGTGGCTGAGCTCGTTGTGAATGAAGTAGGCCCTGCTTGGTACCCTAAAACAGTAGAAGTAAGCTGTGCTAAGGTACCTTATAAAGTGCAATGATCATTCGTAGCGTAATGCATCTATTGGGTTTAGCCTTGCAGCTTTTATCGCGGGGGCTAATCCAAACACGATCCCAATTAACGAAGTAAAACCGAACGACAGCATAACGGCCCAAGCCGGTATATACGCATCCGGCATACTGGGCATTGATAATGAGATCAATGTTGCAGCCCCATAACCAATAGCAAGACCAATTAAACCACCAAATAATGACAATACTACAGCTTCAACTAAAAACTGGAGCATAATAAACCCTGGGGTTGCGCCAAGTGCTTTGAGTGTACCAATAACACGCGTGCGCTCTGTTACTGATACTAGCATAATATTCATAACACCAATGCCGCCAACAATGAGACTAATCCCGACTATCCCAGCTGTTATAGCGGTGGCACTGCCTGTAAATTTATCAACATTCGCGCGGGCTTTTTCAGCGGTTTCAAATTCAAAGTCATTTTCATCATCATCTTTAAGTTTGTGTAATTGACGTAAAATTCGAGTGATTTTGGCCAGTACCAACTCTTCATCGCTGCCTTCTTTAAGCCTAAACATTATTTGTACATTACTACTGCTGTTCGCGCCTTCTAGTGCGCTCATTGTACTGATAGGAATATTTATATAATCATCTTGATCAAAGCCTAGCAAGCTGCCTTGTTTTTCGGCTACACCGATAATTCTAAACCATTCACCACCGAGCTTAATATACTCGCCAACAGGGTTCTCTGGTAAATTAAGTTTTTCGATGATGGAGGGGCCAATAAAAGCGACGCGACGGCGTTTTTCATCGTCTTCCGCACGAATGAAACGACCAAGTTCAGGGAACGTTCTATAGGCTTTTTGATAATCTTGCTCTGTTCCCATAACACGTGATGAGTGGCTTTTATTACCATATTCAGCACCACCAGAAAAGCGCCAAGTAAACATTAAAGCGGTAAATGTTTCAGCTTCTTTGACTCGGGCTTTTAAGGTTAAAAAGTCTGTGTAAGTTAGCTTGGCGTTTTTGCCAACCATTTCTTGTTCAATACTGGTAAATGGCTTAATAGAAGTTACATCTGGTGCCATGTCGGCTAATTGATCGTTAATCTGTTTGGTAAAACCCTGCATAACAGCAACCACAGTTATAACTGCGGCCACCCCAATGATGATCCCTAAGCAGGTTAAGGCACTGCGCATTGCGTTGGCCTTAATGGCCATTAATGCAGCTTTAGTGCCTTCTATGATAGCAATGGCGGATTTAAACATTTTGTTTTTCTCCCGTACCTTTGCGTACATCGCTGACAACTTTACCATCGACTAAGCGAATGACACGTTGGCAGTGATCAGCAATCTCTTGTTCGTGAGTTACCAATATAATGGTATGACCTTCGTTATGTAGCTCATCGAATAAAG
Source organism: Pseudoalteromonas sp. NEC-BIFX-2020_015 (assembly GCF_012952265.1). Taxonomy (NCBI): domain Bacteria; kingdom Pseudomonadati; phylum Pseudomonadota; class Gammaproteobacteria; order Alteromonadales; family Pseudoalteromonadaceae; genus Pseudoalteromonas; species Pseudoalteromonas sp. NEC-BIFX-2020_015. Next base: position 21,159 of record NZ_JABCJL010000025.1, on the reverse strand, counting down.
CCATAATCTCGGTGGTGGTTTTACTATCTAGGTTGCCAGTTGGTTCATCGCCAAGCAAAATATGTGGCTTAGTCACTAAAGCACGGGCAATGGCAACACGTTGGCGCTGGCCACCCGAAAGCTGGTTTGATAGGTGATTTACTTTATCGCCAAGGCCTACTCGTTGTAATGCTTCGAGTGCTTTTTCTTTACGTTGCTTTGCAGGAATAAACCGATAAACCAAAGGTTGCATAACATTTTCGAGTGCGGACGCACGAGGCAACAGATTGAAGCTTTGAAAAATAAAGCCCACACTTTCATTGCGCTGATGAGCAAGTTCGGTTTCAGTCATGCTTTTTACGAGCTTATCTTTTAAAAAGTAGTCACCGCTGGTTGGTGTATCTAAACAGCCAAGTAAGTTCATTAGCGTTGATTTGCCAGAACCCGAAGGGCCAATAATAGCAACGTATTCGTTTTCTTCAATTACAACGTTTACATCATCAAGGGCCTTAAATATTTGATCACCCATTTTGTATTGCTTGTTAATGTGCTCAAGCTTAATGACCGCAGACATTATTTAGCATCCTTGGCGATAGATTGTTTAATTTTTACTGTATCGTTTTCTTTTAACTTACTAACAGGGCGAGCAGGGCCAATCACTATACGCTGACCTTTATCCAGACCACTAGTGACCGCTTGTTCAATATCAGATGAAATACCAACTTTTACGTACGTTTTAGTAACGGTATTGTCATCATTTAAGCGCCACACAAAATATTTGTCATCTTCTTTTTGTATTGCTTCAATAGGCAGTTTTAAGCCATCAACCGCGATACTTGTCGCAATTTCAGCGCGACAGCTCATACCTGCATATAATTGTCGATCAGTGTTATCCAGCAATACTTTTACTCTGAATGAGAGCCCTTGCGAACCAACTTGGTTTTTAGCCGAAGTACCAATGTTAATGACTTTGCCAGTAAAAGGTTGATTTGGGTAAGCGGCTGCGTATATATCAGTATGTTGGTCGAGTTTAATGCCAGCAATATCGGTTTCATCAACTCTTAACTCAGCTAAAATAGCACTAGGATCAGCAACAAGCATAAGATCTGAGCCAATAATATTGGTTGTACCAGCAATCACAGTTTCGCCTTCTTTAATATTTACTGAGGCTAACAAACCGCTCATTGGGGCACGAAATACACTTTTACTGAGTCTATCTTCAGCAATAGATAGTGAAGCTTTAGCTTGATTATAGGCCTCACCTCGCGCTTCAATGTCTATTTTTGCAAGATCTCTTGCGTTTTTCAGATTTTCATACACTTCTTGACCAGCGAGGCCTACATCATAAAGCTCTTTTTGACGCTTTAATTGGCGTTCAATATTTAGTAGGCGAGTTTTACTGTGTTTAATCTCTATTTCGCTGGCACGTAAAACAGCTTTGTTACGTGTTACTTCTGATTCAAATGCGGTGGTATCAAGGCGCATTAGAATATCGCCTTGTTGTACACTCTGTCCTTCCTCAACAAATACTTTGTCTACACGGCCTGTTACCTCAGAGCGCAGCTGTACTTGCGTGTTAAAAACCAAGTTACCAGAGGCCATAATAGAATCTGCAATACTGCCTTGTTCCACGGTTGCAATGTTAACCTCGGCTAGATCTTCATTGCCGGTGATTTGCTTAGATACAATAAGAGCAATAAAAGCGCTGATCGCAAGGGTAACTATAATTGCTTTTTTCATTTTACTTCCTGTTAATACGCAATAGGCAGGCTATTACACCTGCCTTTATTTTTATACTAGAGCGATGATCGCCCAAATACCAAATATGACTACATTTGGTAAAGCAGCAAACAAAATAGCTTTATTCAAACTAAAGTTAGTCCAGCACTTTAAACCAATGGCTGCCAGTGCAATGCCCCAAACAGTAAATATACTAATGGCTTCTGTTAGCGAATAGAGAGAGTGACCAAGTGGTAGCCCTAAAATCAATTGATTAATCGAAGCGTAGTTAAAAATACTCATTGAAAGCTGATCCGTACTGGCTGTAAGTACCAAAGCTAATACACCCAAGCTTGAGATAATTGCTGGCATCATGGTCCACACACCAAAGCCATACCAAGCCCCATAGCTATGCTGAGCATCTGGATCTTGTTTGGAAACCAATAAATAGTAGCCGGCAATAAGCGCATTCATGATAATTATGGCAAAAAGGCCACCGCCAATTGCAAACCATACTTGGCTATCAATACTTTGCTCCATACTTTGGCGGATCATTTTTTGTTCACCAATCGTGGCATCAATACTGGCTGCGGCTACTTGCTCTTCTAGAATAAACTGTGAGTCCGCATTGGTATAAAATACGTATGTACTAATAGCAAGTGCTGTAGCTATTAATGTAAAGGCAAGCCAAGACCAGCCTTTTGCGTCTTTTAAGCCATTAAAGGTTTTGCTTGGGCTGATAAAAATATCAACACATGCAGATAGGGCGTTTGATGAGCTCATTGTTATTATTCCTTTATTAATCATTTATAGGTACAAATATTATTGCTATTAATACCTTATTAAGAGGGTAGAATAAAGCATAACTCATGCGTGATGAGAATTAAATTGTAACGGCTTATTAACACAGGCTTAACGGCAAGGAAGTAAGCAATAACAGTAAGGTAAATTATGACTAACACAGAACGAAAAATAGATGAATTGGTACTTGGTTTTTGGCGGTTATTAGATTGGAAAATCTCTGCGCAGCAATGCTTAAGCTTTCTAGAGCAAGCTATAGATGCAGGTGTAAAGCACACTGATCATGCTGATATTTATGGCGAGTATGGCTGTGAAGCGCAGTTTGGTAAGGCGTTGTTATTAAAGCCAAGCATTCGTGATGATATTAAAATTATTACCAAGTGCGGTATTAAGCCCGCATTTCCAAGCTTGGGGTTGGCGGGTCAGGCAAACCATTATGATTCAAGTGCGCGGCATATTATAGCTTCAGCGCAGCAATCCCTTAAGCATTTTAATACAGATCGTTTAGATGTATTACTTATTCATCGTCCCGATTATTTAATGAATGCCGACGAAATGGCCAAAGCATTTACTACCCTAAAACAAAGTGGCGATGTGTTGGAATTTGGCGTATCTAACTTTACGCCATCGCAATTAAGCTTATTACAATCACGCTTGGATTTTGAACTAGTCACTAATCAAATTGAGTTTTCACCCTATGAAATGAAAGCGCTGGATGATGGCAGTTTGGATCAATGCCAGCTACTTGATATCAAGCCTATGTGTTGGTCACCATTAGCAGGCGGGCGCATCTATGCGGATAACGATGATAAAGCCATTCGCTTGCGCCACGTACTTGAGCAAGTTGGCAGAGAAATTGGTGAAAGTTCAATAGATCAAGTTGTTTATGCGTGGTTATTAATGCATCCAAGCTCACCATCAGTGGTACTGGGCACGGGCAATATCAAACGTGTTGAGTCTGCGGTTGCAGCTAAACAATTAAAACTCAGCCGTGAGCAATGGTATCGGATTTGGCAAGGTTCAACAGGGCATAGTGTGCCGTGAAGTGTAAGATTATTTTATAGCGCGATTCGACATCGCGCTATAAATATTAAAGCTAGCAGTTACCAACGGCTATATAAGTTGTTTCTCTTTGATAAATATTTATAACGCGCTCGTTACCGTGTTTGTCCACAAGTATAACTGTACGTATTAGTCTTGTATTGACGCCAGTCATTACACCTTGAGGGCGACAATGAGTTTCTAAGTTGTTTTTTCTTACTAGAGATTCAAGTTCATCAGGTGAGTAAAAATCTTCGACCTTATTTATATCATTAAGAAATTTTTTCAGGGTCTGGCCATTAGCGGCACTTGAAGCATCTAAATCAGCAATGATTTTTGCAACCCCTCTAGTTACATCTACGTTGACAACTATCATACTGCCATCATCAAAGCGCATAATTACGTCATAATTGAGTATTTTATTTAACTTGTCAGTTTCAACATTGCCTAAAACGAGATTAATAAAGCCGCTTGCTTTATCCAGTGCAGCAACGACCGCAATTGCGTTGGCATTATTTTGAACTTCAAGACGAATCTCGTTGTTTAAAATACCTCCGCAGTTACTATCATTATTAACGTAGCTCATTGCAGTTTTACAGGCATTGAGAGACGATTTTACCGTTGACTGTTCACTCCCCGAATACATGACACTATCTTTCTGAGTGAAGAACAGCGTATCTTGTACTTGTTTATGGTAATGCTGTGCTTCATTTAAGTGCTTTACAAAGTCACGTTCGTGTTGTGTTGAGTTTATGCGTTGCACGGTGATGTGGCCTTGTTGAGTCACTAGACCATTTGCGTTAACTACCTTGGGGACTATTTTGACTTGGAATCTATTGGCTTCGTTATCATCAATATTATAAATAGCGTAAGGTTGATAAAATGGCTGATTATTGGCATCACCAATACAAATAGCATCACCATTACTGCAGCTATCTTGTAAAGTAGGTATGTAGGTTTGTTGTTTTATAAAAGCAATTTTATCTGCAGGACAGCTTGAAAATTGTGCCTGCCAGTAATTACTACAAATAAGGCCATCCCCTTGTGCTGAAACATGTTTTGCTAGTAGAAAAGCTGGCAATAACAAAATAAAAAGCAGTATTTTATTCATCGTGTTCAATTCCCTTTGATTGGTTATCAAACAATATATCAGGGGGGGGACAAATGTAAATATACTGTTTCATTTTGTTGATGAGTCATTGTTTATGTTTGATGGGAAGAGCTGCGAGATCGACCAAGTCGTTTATGCCTTGCTATTAATACACCCAAGTTCCCCAACGGTTGCACTAAGTACAGGCCATTTCAAGCGTATTGAGTCTGCGGCTGCAGCTAAACTATTAAAACTCAGCCGTGAGCAAAGGTATCGTATTTGACAAGGTTCAACAGGGCATAGCGTGCCGTGAAGTGTAAGATTATTTTATAGCGCGATTCGACATCGCGCTATAAATATTAAAGCTAGCAGTTACCAACGGCTATATAAGTTGTTTCTCTTTGATAAATATTTATAACACGCTCGTTACCGTGTTTGTCCACAAGTATAACTGTACGTATTAGCCTTGTATTGACGCCAGTCATTACACCTTGAGGGCGACAATGAGTTTGCAGATTGCCTCTTTGTGGATTGTTTATTAAAGACTCTAGCTCATCAGGAGAGTGAGATTCTTTAATAACATTTTGAGATTCTAAATATTTTTTCAGGGTTTGGCCATTAGCGGCACTTGAAGCATCTAAATCAGCAATGATTTTTGCAACCCCTCTAGTTACATCTACGTTGACAACTATCATACTGCCATCATCAAAGCGCATAATTACATCATAATTGAGTATTTTATTTAACTTGTCAGTTTCAACATTGCCTAAAACGAGATTAATAAAGGCGCTTGCTTTATCCAGTGCAGCAACGACTGCAATTGCGTTGGCATTATTTTGAACTTCAAGACGAATCTCGTTGTTTAAAATACCTCCGCAGTTACTATCATTATTAACGTAGCTCATTGCAGTTTTACAGGCATTGAGAGACGATTTTACCGTTGACTGTTCACTCCCCGAATACATGACACTATCTTTCTGAGTGAAGAACAGCGTATCTTGTACTTGTTTATGGTAATGCTGTGCTTCATTTAAGTGCTTTACAAAGTCACGTTCGTGTTGTGTTGAGTTTATGCGTTGCACGGTGATGTGGCCTTGTTGAGTCACTAGACCATTTGCGTTAACTACCTTGGGGACTATTTTGACTTGGAATCTATTGGCTTCGTTATCATCAATATTATAAATAGCGTAAGGTTGATAAAATGGCTGATTATTGGCATCACCAATACAAATAGCATCACCATTACTGCAGCTATCTTGTAAAGTAGGTATGTAGGTTTGTTGTTTTATAAAAGCAATTTTATCTGCAGGACAGCTTGAAAATTGTGCCTGCCAGTAATTACTACAAATAAGGCCATCCCCTTGTGCTGAAACATGTTTTGCTAGTAGAAAAGCTGGCAATAACAAAATAAAAAGCAGTATTTTATTCATCGTATTCAATTCCCTTTGATTGGTTATCAAACAATATATCAGGGGGGGGGGAAATGTAAATATACTGTTTCATTTTGTTGATGAGTCATTGTTTATGTTTGATGGGAAGAGCTGCGAGATTGACCAAGTCGTTTATGCGTGGTTATTAATGCATCCAAGCTCACCATTTGTAAGTTTTAAGCGCCCTGAGCGCTTGGTAAGCCTTGACATAAAATCTGAATTGAGTAGATTTTGGCTTACCGCTTACCGCTTACCGCTTACCGCTTACCGCTTACCGCTTACCGCTTACCGCTTACCGCTTACCGCTTACCGCTTACCGCTTACTGCTTACTGCTTACTGCTTACCGCTTACCGCTTACTGCTTACCGCTTACCGTGATTGAGAAAGGGCCTTGCGGCCCTTAGTGTTGCAGCAAGTAACACATTCTTTTTTATAAATTAAAATCGACAGAGTAAGCAACGTAAGCTTTTAAATCTGAGCCATCGATATCGTTATCAGACAGGCCAAGTGTAAAGCCATCTTTAGAGATTGAAATACCGTAGTCGATGATGTTGTCATCGCCTATAAAGTCACCTGAGTAATGGCCAACATGCAATGCCATTTCAGTCCCGTTACTACCAATAGCGAAGCCATAATCAGCGGTTAGGTATAAAGAGTCACCGAAGTCAGATCCATCACCACTTGCCGCTGACGTTGCCAAAATAGATGCACCAAAGCTGAAACCGCCCATGCTGAGACTACCGTAAATTTCAGAAAAATCAGCGTCAGCAGATGATGCCGCATCAGGGTATGCGTAATAAATATAACCGACGTCATAACTGATATTTTCGTTAATATCGCCACCAAAGCCTGCGTAAAAATCAAGTTCATAGGTCATTTCATCGGCCCAAGATGCATTGGATACCCAAGTACCTGCGTAAAAACCAGACTCGTTTACATAATCAATACCACCAGATATTGCAGCATCACCATTAGTTTGCTCTTGTCCACGCCATAAGTAGTTTGAAGTTGCTGCTACGTTAGCTGTTACTTCTGCATAAGCTGTTGTTGATGTTGTTCCCATTAATGCAAGCGCGCTTATAGCAATCACTGTTTTTAGTCTAATCATGTTTGGTATCCTGTTGTTATGCTGATTTATTGACTCGTAATTATTTTAGTTGGTTGCAGCCTATTAATTGGCGAGCCCTTTTTAGTTGTCTAATAAGATATTAGCAGTGCTTGTGCCAAGTTGAATTGAAATTGCACATTTATATTTTTATCACTTTAAAAACAAAGATGTGAATTTTTAGAGGGAAGAGGGTGGGTTGTATTAGGTAAGTATTACGCACTTTCTTGGTGCATAAAAAAACCCGCATGCACAAAACGATTGCAGCGGGTTTTTACCAATTTTAATGTAAATTAGCCAAAGATTGTGCGCATTAGGCTAATTGTTTCATTAACTCCACGGCCTTTTTGCACTTCGCTAATAATAGAATCACGTTTGGCACGAATATGCTCAGGCATATCCTCAGCAGCTAGAGCGCGATCAACTAATATTTCAGCTGATTCTTTACCGCGACGAACCTTTTTTGTGCCAGTGCTAGTTGCACGTTTAGGTTTGTTTAGTAGCTTAATGTAGTTAGAGTTCTCTGGTGTGTTTTTATCAGCATAATAAAATAAACAAGGCAGCAGTGCTTTAATTGCAACAAGCTGTTGGTCTAATTCACTTTCGCCATTTGCCATTTTAAACCAAGACATATTATTAATTGTTTGCACAATATCTTGCCAATAGCGCGCAAAGTCACGGTTATTTAATTTGGTAATAGCCAGCGCTGAACAAAGTGCATCTAAGCGAGTGTTATTAATGGGTGTAAATACATCCGGGCGACGCATTGCAAGCAGTCGAGTTGCAGGTGCGAGAGTTGGTTTTTCATTACTTTCGTTAAACGCGAGTAAATATTTAACAACAAATTCTTGGTAATCAGCTTCAGTTACTTCGCCTTCAAGCGGTATATGCGCGAGTGCATCATCAAATAATGCAGGCAGATCACCCAGCATTAAATGAAAACCTTTCGCGCTTTTTGTTGAACTAAACCATTCTACATCAAAATTGTAGTTACTAGGATCAAGAGACGAAGTGTGTTTACCGCTAAAAGCGAGTAAATCTTCAGGGATCATATCTTTTAATGTTTGTTCACGAATGCTTGCAATATAAGTTGTAAGGCGTAATTGCTCATCAAGTGCTAATATATCTTTATGTTGCTCTATAAAGACACTCACTACGGGCCAAGGGGCTACACGTAGAGTTTTTAACTGCAAAAAGCTAATCGCTGAAATTAATAAGTCATGGAGCTTTTTTAATACAGGTAATTGGGCGCTTTCAAGTAAGTCATAATTAATACGATCGCGACTAGCGTTGAGCAGTTCGTAACACCAACCTAAAAAGTCTTCAGGATGATTTTCTATTTTCACCGCCATTAGATTAAGGCTGAGCTCTGAAGCCTGCTTTAAGATATTTTGATAAATATGACCTTCTTGATCGCCTAATGCCATTTGTGAAGGTGAAATAAGCAGTTTTTTCATGCCGGACGGTACTCCAAGTATATACATTTTTTAGTTGTTTAATTTTAGCGCAAAAAGCCTAAAAACAACAGGGCTATGCATCATACCTAAGAATAAAGGGGATGCAATCTTGCTAATGCAAATCTACACAAGATTGCGTTTAAAGTGTTTAATCACCATCGTCAAGCGTAAAAAGATGCTCAACAGAGGTATTAAAGTGTTGTGCTATCTTCAATGCAATGATCACTGACGGTGTAAAGCGTGATGTTTCGATTGTGCTAATGGTTTTACGAGACACACTAATCGCATCGGCTAGTTCTTGTTGCGACAGTCCTGCAGCTTTGCGAAATTCAGCTATATGGTTGTGCACATTAACTCCTAATCACGGCTCTGCCAAAGCAATGAAGCGCCATATCCCAAAAGCATGATCCCTATGTAGAATACTGCCATAGCGGCATGCGAAAATTCGGTAGGTATTTCATCGCTTTTATAAAAAACACCAAGAAGGCAAAGTCCAAATGCAATACTTGTGTGTTTATATGCATTAGTGTCAATGGTGTTTAGAAACTCATCTTTATAAGCGTATTGAAAATACATTTTTAACGGAAAGCCCCCTTTAATAACGTAAATGATCACTATAATCATATAAAATAAAACGCTCATTCCAACAATCAAAAGCCCCTCAATATCATGCTTTATTAGTGAGTAAACACTGAGAAGTAAACAAACTATGCCAGCGCTTAAACTAATCCATATGTTCTGACTCATAAATTTTTCTTCTGTTTTAATCTCTTGTTGTTTCATAAAGTCCATCCTGTGAAAGTGTTAATTTATATTTTTGTAACCTACAGGTATCAATGTAACCTCAAGGTATCATTGGGTCAAGTTTTTTTGTAACCTAAAGGTATCAAAATGTTTCAGTGACTATTCATGTCATTAATATAGACTGAGGAAAATTCATTTTTTACAGGCGGAGCAATGCTTTTGGGTCTTACTCCCGCTATTATAAGAACATTATTTGCACATTCGAAGGATCATCATGAAAACCCTACTCAAAGTAATTGGTGTAATACTCTTGCTGTTCGTAGCTTTAATCGTCGCGGCACCTTTTTTAATACCAACAGACGCAATCTTTAATAAAGTCTCGCAGCAGGTTGAACAAACCACAGGACGTACATTAACGATTAAAGGGGATAAAACATTATCGGTTTTTCCTTCATTAAAGCTTGAACTTGAAGATGTGCATTTTGCCAATATGAAAAGCGGCTCACGTGCAAATATGGCAAGTATGCAGCAACTTGCGATCCACATCCCATGGTTTTCATTATTTGGTGGTGAGCTGAAGCTAGAGAAGTTTGTGATCAATGAGCCAGATATTCTGCTTGAAACGGATAAAAACGGTAAAGCTAATTGGCAACTATTTGATGCGGTAGCAAAACCTGCTGAGCAACAGCAAAATGGTGGTGCAGTTAAATTACCTGAAAATTTTGATATTTCGTTAGGGGAAGTGGCTATTTATGGTGGAAAGTTTGTTTACTTAGATGGAAAAACAGGGGTTAAGCAAGAAATAAACGACCTCGAACTAGCTATATTATTACCTTCACTTCATAAAACACTAGAAGTGAAAGGGGCTATTACCTACATGCAAGAACGTTTTGAGCTTGATGTGACGGTTGATAATCCGGCCAAAGTAATTGAAGGGGATACATTTAATGTAACCAAAAATATTACATCAAAGTTAGTAGATGTCGAATTTAAAGGTGCTATTGCAGGTCAAGGTAAGGATATTCAAGGTCAATTGGCACTTAGTGGTGACTCAGTTAAAGATATCGCCAAATGGCAAGGTGTTGACCTTAATGCGAAAGACAGTGCCTTTAACGCATTTAGTGTTAGCGGTAAAATGCGTATGAAAGATGATAGGTTTAATTTATCTGAATTGATTGCTACATTGGATGAATTAGAGGTTAAAGGTAAAAGCGAGCTTAGCTTAGGTAAGCGTTTAGCTGTTAATGCTGATATAGATTTAGGCATGCTTGATTTAAACCCTTACTTACCTGAAGCGGTTGCTCAAACCGAAACTCCAGAATCTGCAAGTGATGCACCAGCACAGCCTATAGTTTGGGATAATACCAAAATGGATTTAAGTGGCTTAAATGCCCTTGATGCAAATATCGTGATCCATTCAAGTGGATTAAAAGCAAATGAGATAAAACTTGGTGCAAACCAATTCACAGTAAACCTTAAAAATGCAGTAGCAAAAATTAGTCTTGATAAATTTGCAGCGTATAAAGGTAATGGCAAAGGCATAATAACGGTTAATGCAAAGCAAACGCCTTATAAAATCAGCACCAACTTTTCATTAGCTAAAATAGATGCACAACCTTTACTAACTGATGCCGCAGGTTTTGATAAATTGATCGGTAAAGGCTCACTTAATTGGGATTTATCGACGTCAGGGCAAAGTCAAAAAGACTTTATGGGGGCACTACAAGGTAAGTTAGCCTTTGAGTTTGCTGATGGGGCAATAAAAGGCGCAAATATTGCTGAAATGGTACGCAAAGGCAAAGAGCTTATAAAAGGCAACTTCGGCGCTGTCTCTGAAGGACTCGATACGGGCTTTGATAATTCACAGCAGACTGACTTTTCGGCGTTAACGGGTAGCTTTAATTTTACGAATGGCGTGGGTAAAAATACAGACTTGAGCTTATTGAGTCCATTGGTGCGCATTAGTGGTGAAGGGGATGTCAATTTGCCTGCTGCTACTGTTAACTATCGGTTAGTCACAGGTATCGTCGATTCACTTGAAGGTCAGGGCACGACTGATAATAGCACTGGCTTTAAAGTACCACTGCGTATCAAGGGGCCATTTCACGATGTTAATATTAGTTTAGATGTGAGTAAAGCAGCTAAAGATGAAGTCAAAGAAAAAGCAAAAGATAAAATCAAAGATAAACTAAAAGGTTTATTTGGCTAACCTTTACTGTATTTATTCGTAGAAAAAACAATCAGGGTATAAAAATACCCTGATTGTTTTATAAACAGCTGTTAAATAGCAAAATATACTCCCCTCTAAGATTACCTAGTGCTGTAATTCTAAATTAATTAAAAAATAACCTATCGCTACCCCTTCAATGCTGGTACAATTGCCCGCCCTTAAGAGACAACGCTGTTGTTTTTTGAGTGGTTTTTAATCTAAATGTCTTGATTTTAAACAAATTTAAGACAATTTGTTATAACTACACCGGAGGTCATTAACATGATCCAAATGCAAACTCAGCTGGAAGTTGCTGATAACAGCGGCGCTCGCAAAGTGCAGTGTATAAAAGTCCTTGGTGGTTCACACCGTCGCTACGCAGCGATTGGCGATATCATTAAAGTTTCTGTAAAAGAAGCTATTCCTCGCGGTAAAGTGAAGAAAGGTGATGTTAAAAACGCGGTAGTTGTGCGTACCAGAAAAGGTGTTCGCCGTCCAGATGGTTCTTTGATCCGTTTTGACAGCAACGCGGCTGTTATCTTAAATGATAACTTGCAGCCAATTGGTACACGTATTTTCGGCCCTGTGACTCGCGAGCTTCGTAATGATAAGTTCATGAAAATCGTTTCACTAGCCCCAGAAGTACTGTAAGGAGCCAATCATGGCAGCAAAAATCCGTCGTGATGACGAAGTAATCGTACTAGCAGGTAAAGACAAAGGTAAGCGCGGCAAAGTGCTTTCAGTTGTTACTGAATCTGGTCGAATCTTTGTCGAAGGCATAAACTTGATCAAGAAACACCAAAAGCCGGTTCCACAATTGAACCAAGCTGGCGGCATTGTTGAGAAAGAAGCGTCTATGGATGCATCAAACGTTGCGATCTTCAACTCGGAAACGGGTAAAGCAGATCGTGTAGGTTTCAAGATTGAAGATGGTAAGAAATTACGTATCTTTAAATCTACTGGTAAAACTATCTAATAGTTGGAGTAGAATGATGGCGAAACTGCATGAAGTATATAAAGACACAGTAGTTGCTGAACTTCAAGAGAAGTTTGGTTTCAGCTCTGTCATGCAAGTCCCTCAGATCGAAAAGATCACATTGAATATGGGCGTGGGCGAAGCCCTAGCTGACAAGAAGATTTTAGATCACGCTGTTGCTGATCTAGCTGCAATCTCTGGTCAGAAACCTTTAATCACTAAAGCACGCAAATCTGTTGCTGGCTTTAAAGTGCGTGAAGGCTACCCGATTGGTTGTAAAGTAACCCTACGCGGCGAGCGTATGTGGGACTTTTTTGAGCGTTTGGTTTCAATCGCTATCCCACGTATCCGTGACTTCCGTGGTGTGAGTGCTAAGTCTTTTGATGGACGTGGTAACTACAGCATGGGCGTACGTGAACAAATCATCTTCCCAGAAATTGATTATGATAAAGTAGACCGTGTACGCGGTATGGATATCACAATCACTACATCTGCGAAAACAGATGAGGAAGGCCGTGCGTTGTTAGAAGCGTTTAACTTCCCATTTAAGAAATAAGGGTAGGGTTATGGCAAAGAATTCTATGAAAGCGCGCGAAGCAAAGCGCACTAAATTAGTTGCTCAGTTCGCTGAAAAGCGCGCAGCACTAAAAACTATCATCAGTGATGTGAAAACATCTGACGATGATCGTTGGGACGCAGTACTTAAGCTACAAGCTTTACCGCGTGATTCTAGCCCTGCACGTCAACGTAATCGTTGTAACATTACGGGCCGCCCACATGGTTACCTTCGCAAATTCGGCATGAGCCGTATTAAAGTTCGCGAAGCAGCTATGCGCGGTGAAATTCCTGGCCTTAAAAAGGCTAGCTGGTAATAGAATCACGGGAGTAAGACTATGAGCTTGCAAGATCCTATCGCGGATTTGTTCACACGAATTCGTAACGGTCAGTCAGCGAAGAAAGTATCTGTAACGATGCCTAATTCAAAGCTGAAAGTAGCATTAGCTAAAGTATTAAAAGATGAAGGTTACATCACTGATTTTGAAATCAATGGTGATGTTAAACCTGAGCTTTCTATCGAGTTGAAATACTTCGAAGGCAAAGCTGTTATTGAAAATATCCAGCGTGTTAGCCGCCCTGGTTTACGTATCTATAAGAGACGTGACGAATTACCAAAGGTAATGGGTGGTCTAGGTATCGCTATCGTATCAACTTCTAAAGGCCTAATGACAGACCGCGCCGCACGTAGTGCTGGTGTTGGTGGTGAAATCATTGGTTTTGTAGCTTAATCGGAGGGGAACTATGTCTCGCATAGCAAAGGCACCAATTAATGTTCCTGCCGGTGTAGAAGTTACATTAAAAGGCCAGGACATCACAGTTAAAGGCAAAAACGGCGAATTAACGCGTACTATCAACTCAGCTGTTGAAGTACAACTTAACGACAACGTTATTACAACTTTACCTCGTGAAGGCGTAGCCAATGCATGGGCACAAGCAGGTACTGCTCGCGCTCTTATCAACAACATGGTTGTTGGTACGCATGAAGGTTACGAGAAGAAACTTCAGTTAGTAGGCGTTGGTTACCGTGCAGCAGCAAAGGGTAAAGTTTTAGACTTAACTCTTGGTTTCTCACATCCAGTTAATTTCGCAGTTCCTGAAGGAATTACGATTGAAACTCCAAGCCAAACAGAAGTTCTAGTTAAGGGCGTAGATAAGCAGTTAGTTGGTCAAACAGCTGCTAACATTCGTGCATACCGTAAACCTGAGCCTTATAAAGGTAAGGGTGTTCGTTATTCAGATGAGAATGTACGCCGTAAAGAGGCTAAGAAGAAGTAAGGTAAGACGATGGATAAAAAAACAGCTCGTCTACGTCGTGCTAAACGCACTCGTAGAAATTATATTGAACAAGGCACAACGCGTCTTGTTATCCACCGCACGCCACGTCACATATACGCTCAAGTAGTTACTGCTGAGGGTAATGTACTGGCTGCTGCTTCTACTGTTGAAAAAGCTATTAGCGAAACAGTTAAAGGCACAGGCAACCTAGCAGCTGCGCAAGCAGTTGGTAAAGCGGTTGCAGAACGTGCGGCTGACAAAGGCATCGAAAAGATTGCTTTTGATCGCAGTGGCTTTAAATATCACGGCCGTGTGAAGGCGCTAGCTGATGCTGCGCGTGAAGCCGGTTTGCAATTCTAGGAGTAGACAATGGCTAACGTAGAAGCAAAGCAACAACAGCCTGATCTAGCTGAAAAGCTAATCGCGGTAAACCGTGTGTCTAAAGTAGTTAAAGGTGGTCGTATCTTTAGCTTCACTGCACTAACAGTAGTTGGTGACGGCGCAGGTAAAGTAGGTTTCGGTTATGGTAAAGCTCGTGAAGTTCCAGCTGCTATTCAAAAAGCAATGGAAAAAGCACGTCGCAACATGATCAACGTAGACCTAAATGGCAACACATTACAGCACCCTGTTAAAGGGCGTCATGCTGGCTCACTAGTGTTCATGAAACCAGCCTCTGAAGGTACTGGTATCATCGCAGGTGGCGCTATGCGTGCAGTACTTGAAGTGACTGGTGTGCAGAACGTACTTTCTAAATGTTACGGTTCTACTAACCCGATCAACGTTGTACGTGCAACGATCTCAGCTCTTGAGAATATGAATTCTCCTCAGTCGATCGCTGCTAAACGTGGTCTTCGAGTAGACGAGATTCTGGGGTAAACCATGGCTAATAAAACTGTAAAAGTAACACAAGTAAAGAGCTCTATCGGTCGTTTACCGAAGCATAAAGCTACATTACGCGGTCTTGGTTTACGTCGTATCAATCACACTGTTGAGTTAGAAGACACAGCATGTGTGCGTGGTATGATTAACCGAGTTTCATACATGGTTAAGGTTGAGGGGTAATTCGAATGCATTTGAATACACTTTCTCCTGCTGCAGGTTCTAAATCTGCTCCAAAACGTGTTGGTCGTGGTATCGGTTCTGGTCTAGGTAAGACTGGTGGTCGTGGTCACAAAGGTCAAAAGTCACGTTCTGGCGGTAAAGTACGCGTTGGTTTTGAAGGCGGTCAAATGCCTATGCAACGTCGTCTACCTAAGTTTGGTTTCACTTCTCGCAAATCTTTAGTATCTGCAGAAATAAACCTATACGAAATCGCTAAAGTAGAAGGCGATGTGGTAGACCTAAGTACGTTACAAGCAGCTGGTCTAGTTAAAAAGAACGTTCTGTTCGTTAAAGTTGTTAAATCTGGCGAAGTTTCACGCGCAGTTACTGTAAAAGGCCTTAAAGCCTCTAAAGGTGCTCGCGAAGCTATTGAAGCTGCCGGAGGCAAGGTAGAAGACTAAGGAAGTACTAATGGCTAAACCAGGTCAAGATATACAAAGTGCACAAAGTGGGCTTTCGGAATTGAAACGTCGATTACTATTCGTATTGGGCGCTATCATTATTTACCGTCTAGGTTCATTTGTGCCGATCCCTGGGATTGACGCCGCTGTACTTGCCGATTTCTTCGAGCAACAAAAGGGCACCATTGTTGAAATGTTTAACATGTTCAGCGGTGGTGCGCTTGAGCGCGCTTCAGTGTTAGCACTGGGTATTATGCCTTACATCACAGCTTCAATTATTACGCAACTATTAACGCATATGTATCCTCCGTTTATAGAGCTTAAGAAAGAAGGTGAACAAGGGCGTAAGAAAATAAGCCAGTACACACGCTATGGCACGCTTTTGCTTGCTACTATCCAATCAATCGGTATTGCCACAAGCTTACCGGGTATGATGGACGGGTTAGTTGTTAACCCTGGTATGGGTTTCTATTTCACCGCAGTGGTGAGTTTAGTAACAGGTACCATGTTCCTGATGTGGTTGGGCGAGCAAATTACTGAACGAGGTATCGGTAACGGTATTTCAGTTCTAATATTTGTTGGTATTGTAGCTAACCTGCCGTCTGCTATCGGTTCGACAGCCGAAATGGCGCGCCAAGGTGACATACATGTTTTAGCATTGTTATTGATTGCGGTAATCGTATTCGCTGTAACTTATCTTGTAGTATTCTTTGAACGTGGGCAACGTCGTATCGTCGTTAACTACGCAAAGCGTCAACAAGGTCGTCAAGTATTTGCTGCCCAAAGCACGCATTTACCACTGAAAGTTAATATGGCGGGTGTTATTCCACCAATCTTTGCTAGCAGTATAATACTGTTCCCTGGTACTATTGCCAGCTGGTTCGGTCAGGGTGAAGGTCCTGTCGCTGATGTGTTACAAGCTATTGCTTCAACGTTGACTCCAGGTCAGCCATTGTATGCATTAGTTTTAGCCGCAGCCATTATCTTCTTTTGCTTTTTCTATACAGCGTTGGTGTTTAACCCACGTGAAACAGCAGATAACCTGAAAAAATCTGGCGCATTTATCCCAGGTATTCGTCCAGGCGAGCAGACATCGAAATACATTGATAAAGTGATGACACGCCTGACATTGGCAGGTGCTTTGTATATAACCTTTATCTGTCTGGTGCCCGAATTCATGACGATGGCATGGCAAACGCCATTCTACTTCGGCGGTACATCAATTTTGATTATCGTTGTTGTCATCATGGACTTTATGGCACAAGTACAAACTCATATGATGTCTCATCAATATGATTCTGTGCTGAAAAAAGCGAACCTTAAAGGCTACGGTCGATAAGGTCAGTTTACGGAGTTGAGCAATGAAAGTACGTGCTTCCGTTAAGAAAATATGCCGTAACTGTAAAGTTATTAAACGTGCCGGTGTTGTACGTGTAATTTGCAGTGAGCCTAAGCATAAGCAAAGGCAAGGTTAATTAATAAGTCGTACAGGCTGAGGTTACTCGGCCTGTGTTTTCAGTAGTGATTTGGTCTTCGTTTGAGTATCCTTACGGGCTCTTCAAACAGATGATAACCGAATTCAAATATAGGAGATGTGTTAGTGGCCCGTATTGCTGGCATTAACGTCCCTGATCATAAACATGCAGTTATTGGTTTAACAGCTATTTATGGCATAGGTAAGACTCGCTCTAAGGCTATCTTAGTAGCGACTGGTATCGCCGAAACCACAAAAATCGGTGAACTTTCAGACGAAACACTTGATGTATTGCGTGAAGCAGTAAGCAAGTACACTGTAGAAGGTGACCTTCGTCGTGAAGTTACTTTGAATATCAAGCGCCTTATGGACCTTGGTTGTTACCGTGGCCTACGTCACCGTCGCTCTTTACCACTTCGTGGTCAAAGAACTAAGACTAACGCGCGTACCCGTAAGGGTCCTCGTAAGCCTATTAAGCGATAAGGGGATAGTATTATGGCTAAGACACCAATTCGTCGTAAAAAGGTTAAAAAGCAAGTTGCTGATGGTATGGCTCATGTTCATGCGTCTTTCAACAACACTATTGTTACAATTACCGACCGTCAAGGTAATGCACTATCATGGGCTACTGCCGGTGGTTCAGGTTTCCGTGGTTCACGTAAATCTACACCATTCGCTGCTCAGGTTGCTGCAGAGCGTGCAGGTACTGCTGCTCAAGAATACGGTTTAAAAAATCTAGAAGTTTTCATCAAAGGTCCAGGTCCAGGTCGTGAATCTGCTGTACGTGCTTTGAATGCTGCTGGTTACCGTATTACCAACATTACTGACGTGACGCCTATACCACACAATGGTTGTCGTCCACCGAAGAAACGTCGCGTTTAACAATAGGTTAGGAGAAATAACATGGCAAGATATTTGGGCCCTAAGCTCAAGCTGAGTCGTCGTGAAGGCACTGACCTGTTCCTTAAGAGCGGCGTAAGAGCTATCGACTCTAAGTGTAAACTTGAGACTGCACCTGGTCAGCACGGCGCTCGTAAAGGTCGCTTATCTGATTACGGTTTACAATTACGTGAAAAGCAAAAAGTACGTCGTATCTACGGTGTATTAGAAAAGCAATTCCGTAACTATTATAAAGAAGCTGCTCGCCTTAAGGGCAACACAGGTGAAAACTTGTTACAGCTTTTAGAGCAACGTTTAGACAATGTTGTATACCGCATGGGTTTTGCAAGCACACGTGCTGAAGCACGTCAGCTAGTAAGCCACAAAGCGGTTTTAGTTAATGGTCGTGTTGTGAACATTCCTTCATTTGTAATTACTCCAGAAGATGTAGTAGTTATCCGTGAAAAGTCTAAGACACAAGCTCGTATCATCGCTGCTCTAGAACTAGCCGAGCAACGTGAAAAACCGACTTGGGTTGAAGTTGACGGTAAGAAAATGGAAGGTAATTTTAAACGCCTACCTGAGCGTTCAGATCTGTCTGCGGACATTAATGAACAACTAATCGTCGAACTTTACTCTAAGTAAAGTTAAGAGTTAAGAGAGGATAAAATGCAGGGTTCTGTTACAGAATTTCTAAAACCAAGGTTAGTCGATATCGACGCTATAAACCCAACACGTTCTAAAGTTGTTTTAGAACCATTAGAGCGTGGCTTCGGTCATACGTTGGGTAATGCCTTACGCCGTATACTTCTTTCGTCTATGCCTGGTTGTGCAGTTACCGAAGTTGAAATCGACGGTGTGTTGCATGAGTACAGCGCGAAAGAAGGCGTACAAGAAGACATCATTGAAATTCTGTTAAATCTTAAAGGTCTAGCAGTAACTTTAGAAGGTAAAGATGAAGTTTTTCTTACCCTGACTAAGTCTGGTGTAGGCCCTGTGACTGCGGCAGATATTCAGCACGATGGCGATGTAACAATTGCTAACCCAGATCACGTTATTTGTCATTTAACGACAGATAGCAGCGCGATCAGCATGCGAATTCGTGTTGAACGCGGTCGTGGTTATGTGCCGGCATCTAGCCGTTTATCCTCTGATGACGATGAGCGTCCAATTGGTCGATTGTTGCTTGATGCATCATTTAGTCCAGTTGAACGTATTGCGTACTCGGTTGAATCAGCACGTGTTGAACAACGTACAGACTTAGACAAGTTAATCATTGATATGGAAACAAACGGCACTTTAGATCCTGAAGAAGCGATCCGCCGTGCGTCTACTATCTTAGCTGAGCAATTAGAAGCATTCGTAGATTTACGTGATGTTACTGAGCCAGAAGAGAAAGAAGAGAAGCCAGAATTCGATCCTATTCTACTTCGTCCAGTCGATGATCTTGAATTAACAGTACGTTCTGCAAACTGTTTGAAAGCCGAGCAAATTCAATATATCGGTGATTTAGTTCAGCGCACAGAAGTAGAGCTTCTTAAAACGCCTAACTTAGGTAAGAAGTCTCTAACTGAAATTAAAGACGTGCTAGCTTCACGTGGTCTTTCTCTAGGTATGCGCCTAGAAAATTGGCCACCTGCAAGCCTAGCTGAATAATCTAAATCACTATATTAGTTTAGTTAGAAGGATAGGGTCATGCGCCATCGTAAGAGTGGTCGTCAATTAAACCGTAACAGCAGCCATCGTAAAGCGATGTTCAGCAATATGGCAGGTTCTTTGGTGAAACACGAAATCATCAAAACTACATTGCCTAAAGCGAAAGAGTTACGTCGTGTAATTGAACCTTTAATCACACTGGCTAAGACTGACAGTGTAGCAAATCGCCGTTTAGCGTTTGCTCGCACGCGTGATAATGAAGTAGTTGGTAAATTGTTCAGTGAAATCGGTCCTCGTAACGCGGATCGCCCAGGTGGTTACACTCGTATTCTTAAGTGTGGCTTCCGTACTGGTGACAAAGCACCAATGGCTTATATTGAACTAGTAGGTCGCACATCTGCTACCGAAGAAGTTCAAGATGACGCGCAGTCTGCTGAGTAAGTCTTAAAGACACCAAAAAGCCGAGCTTATGCTCGGCTTTTTAATGTCTGGAATTTAGAGATATAACGAATGACTCAGCTAACTCTATATGCTGCGAGTTGAACACTAAACATTTTTCATCCTATTAACACACCTCAAAAAGTAACCCGCCTCAACTATTGCATATTTACATGAACTTACCTTCAGGCTGTTACCTTTAAAGTGTGCACTGTAATACTGCAAAATTACCACATGTATTAGTCGCAAATGCTTTACGATTCTATTGCCATAATGAAACCAATAATTTGGGCTAAATTGAGGTGAGTATCTAAACTTAATAATAAGCGTATGTGGTTGTAATCAAAAAGGGGCTGGGATGAGCCTGCACATATATACGCCAGCATTTATCTGACATATATAGATTAGATGAAGCTTATCAGAAACAGTCTGTGTTCAATTTTTTAATACTATTTAAATTATGCTTAGTAAAACAATGCAAATCCGGAAGATCCAACATAAAACCGATTATTAGGGTAAGGAGCCACTCCCAATAAATAGACGTGGCGACTTATTTTCATTTAACTAATGGAATATGAGTGAAAATAGAGATGTTTAGTGTTGTTTTTGAGCGTTTAGCTTAAATACTCATCGAACAGTGTTTAATTTCAAGTTTTCATCAAAAAAGGGTTGATCTGTTTTTGGATCTCCCTATAATGCACCCCACTGAGACGGCAGACAGCAACGCTTAGCGGGGCAAGAGTTAATCAGTGAGTCGAGTAAAACTTGAGTTTGAATTTTTATAAAGTTTAAATTTAAGTGTTGACAAAAAAAGTGGAAAGCGTAG
>NZ_JABCJL010000024.1:0-81010 GCF_012952265.1 Pseudoalteromonas sp. NEC-BIFX-2020_015 | reverse complement strand
ACTGATAAGCAATTGCTAATCCCACACTCCGCCAAAGGCGCAACACTCAATACGGGTGGTTAGTTAGACCTTGCCCGGCAGGGACTTGCACCCTGCAAGATGGATCAAGCTTAGCTTGACGCACCAATGCCTTGTCTAAATCGCTTTTAATTCCAACTGAAACTCGCATCTTGAGGTGGCTTGGGTATACACTGCTGACTTCATCATAAAAGGAGAAGTCAGTATGACAGAGTCACTTCACATTATTGTGGGATCAAAAAATCCAGTGAAGATAAGTGCGGCACGCAGTATCTTTCATCTCTTTTACCCTAACATAGCTATAGATTGCCAAGGTGTTAACGCTCCATCAGACGTACCGGATCAACCTATAGGTGAAGATGAAACCCGAATTGGCGCACAAAATCGCGTATTACATTGCCAACAGCACTATCAAGCCGATTTTTACGTAGCAATGGAAGGTGGTGCAGAGCAATTCAGCTACGGGCCTGCGACCTTTGCTTATGTTGTTATTGCTGATAACCAACAACGTGCAATAGGCCGCAGCAGTAATTTACCACTTCCGCAGAGTCTTTATAACGCATTACTGCAAGGTAAAGAGCTAGGTGATGTTATGGACAATGCGTTTAATACAACCAATATAAAACAACAAGGTGGGGCTATTGGCCTACTTACTAACCATCATGCCACACGTGAAAGCACATACACACAAGCCCTGATCCTCGCTATGGCACCTTTTTTACATCCGGATCTATACAGTAAGGAAGTTTAATGAAGTATACCCACGTTTTATTTGATGCAGACGAAACCCTATTCAGCTTTAATGCCTTTGCAGGTTTAAAAAGAATGCTCGCCACTTATGGCATGGATTTTAATGAGGCCGACTACCAGCATTATCAAGTGACCAATAAATCATTATGGCTTGCCTACCAAGACAATAAAATTACTGCCAGTCATTTACAAGTAACACGCTTTAGTGAGTGGGCAACAAAACTCAACGTGCCAGCGCAGCAACTTAATGATAATTTTTTAACAGCGATGGCCGAGATCTGCCAACCACTTCCAGGTGCTGTCGAATTACTTAATAGATTAAAGCCTCATGCCAAACTTGGCATTATCACCAATGGTTTTACACAATTACAAGCCCGTCGCTTAGAACACACAGGCCTAAAAGACATGTTTGACTGGTTGGTTATATCAGAACAAGTAGGCATTGCAAAACCGGCCGTTGCAATTTTTGATCACACCTTTAACCTAATGGGTAATCCTAACAAAGAACATATTTTAATGGTCGGCGATACTGCAAACAGTGATATTTTGGGTGCACAAAATGCGGGGATTGATAGCTGCTGGTTGCAGCATCCAGGGGTTGTGTTGCCTGAAGGAATAAAACCAACTTATCACGTTACCGAGCTTGCACAGCTGCAAAATATTTTAGGCTTGTAAAAACTTAGTATTAAAGGCTAGGCAAAAAAAATGACGCTAAATAGCGTCATTTTTTATAACTGTTTTTTAAGCGCTACTATTAAGCTGTAGCTACTTCTAAGCCTGGTGCTGGCATAGTAACTGGGTTTTCAAACGTAGCCCATTCCCATGCTGACTCGGTCGCCATAATTTTACGAAGTAACTTGTTGTTTAAGTCATGACCTGACTTATAAGCGGTAATTTTGCCTAAGATGTTGTGGCCTGTCATAAACATGTCACCAACACAGTCTAAAATTTTATGCTTAACAAACTCATCGCTATAACGCAGACCATTAGGATTAAGTACTTTAAACTCATCCAAAACTACGGCGTTATCCATGCTACCACCTAGTGCTAGGTTATTTGCATGCATGTATTCTATATCTTTCATAAAGCCAAATGTACGTGCACGGCTAATTTCTTCAGTGAAGCTTTGCGTAGTAATATCTAAACCGATACGTTGGCGGCTTTCATTGATTGCCGGATGATCAAAAGCAATTTCAAAGTCGATATGAAAACCATCATATGGTTCTATCTCAGCCCATTTATCACCTTCTTCAATGCGTACTTTTTCTTTAATACGAATAAAGCGCTTAGCTGCATTTTGCTCTGCTATGCCGCCTTTTTGTAACAAGTAAATGAATGGTAATGCACTACCATCCATTATTGGTACTTCTGAGCTATCTAATTCAACAATTAGATTATCGATACCCATTGCCGCTACTGCTGCAATTAAGTGCTCAGTCGTTGATAAGCGAACACCATCTTTATTTGTTAAACAGGTACACAATTGCGTATCACCAACGGCTTCAGGTGTTGTTTCAAAATCAACAACCGGATCAAGGTCGACACGACGAAATACAATCCCAGTATTTGCGCTCGCAGGTCGGAGAGTTATTGTGACCTTCTCACCTTTATGAAGTCCAATTCCTATGGCTTTGACTATTTCTGCAATCGTACGCTGTTTAATCATAGGTTCGCTCACTTATAGTTACAGTTAGACGGCGGATTATATCACAGATACGACCAGCTGCCAAATTCGTTTATTTTTTAATCAGCACTTTTACATTTTGATTAGTCTGCTTGTTTTCTTAAAAAAGCAGGAATGTCAAAATAATCACCACCATCCGATTTGTCTGATTTTTTACTACCATTCTCAACAGTTTTACTTGCGCTTGTTTGTGGATTCATCGTCGAATCATGCTTTTCAGCTTTAGCTGCAGAGCTTGTTTCTTCACTGCTGCCTTGACTTGCAAAGCTTGGCACGTACATGCCACTTGTTTGACTGCTTGAACCACTAACATCAGAACCTGACGCTTTCTTAAAGCCATTATCAACAATACCAAACTGTGGACGACGATCGCCGCCTAAACCCGTAGCAACAACTGTAACACGTAGTTCGTCTGTCATTTCTGGGTCGATTACCGCACCCACAACCACCGTTGCGTTTTCAGATGCTAATGCTTTAACGTGATTACCGACAATTTCAAACTCTTCAATCGCAATGTCCATACCTGCGGTGATATTAACCAAGATACCTTTAGCACCCGTTAAATCAACATCTTCAAGTAATGGGCTAGAAATAGCGGCTTCAGCTGCTTCTTGTGCACGATCAGGACCCGATGCAGACGCTGTGCCCATCATCGCAGTACCCATAGCAGACATAACTGTACGTACGTCGGCGAAATCCACGTTAATCAAACCAGAGCGTGTAATTAACTCCGCAATACCTTGAACCGCACCAAATAATACGTCATTTGCTTTAGCGAACGCATCTAGAAGTGTAGTCCCTTTACCTAAAACTTTAAGCAATTTATTGTTAGGAATTGTAATAAGTGAATCTACAATTTCTGACAATTCGTTAATACCTTGATCAGCGGCTGCTGCACGTTTCTTGCCTTCAAAATCAAACGGACGCGTTACAACTGCCACTGTTAAAATACCCAGTTCTTTCGCTATTTTTGCAACCACGGGTGCTGCGCCAGTACCTGTACCGCCACCCATACCAGCTGCAATAAATACCATATCTGCACCTTCAAGGCTGGCACGAATTGTATCTGCATCTTCCTCCGCAGATTGACGGCCAACATCAGGATTTGCCCCGGCACCTAGCCCAGATGTGATCTGAGTACCAAGTTGCACCGTAATATCAGCTGAAGAATTACGTAATGCTTGCGCATCCGTATTTGCAGCGATAAAACGCACACCTTCAATTTGCTGTTTAACCATGTGCTCAACCGCGTTACCGCCGCCACCGCCCACGCCTATTACTTTTATGACAGCTTCTTCGCTGTGTTGTTCCATAATATCAAACATGTTTACTCTCCGACTTGAGCATTAAAACTCGCCTTGAAACCACTTAGTTATGCGGCTCCACAAATTGTTATCACCTTCAGGTTTCGACTTTTGTGCATTCATCGATTGCATTGTGCGGCCGTACTGCAATAAACCAACCGCGGTTGCATATGAAGGGTCATCTACATAATCAGTCAAGCCAACTATCCCGATTGGCTTTCCTACTCTTACTGGCATTTGGAAGATATCTTCAGCTACTTCCATCGCGCCCGCCATTTTAGCACTACCGCCTGTAATGACGAGTCCTGCTGCAATTTGGTCTTCTAACCCTGAACGACGGATTTCTTCCATCGCCAGTTCAAATAATTCTCTAAAACGTGGCTCTACAACCTCGGATAAGGTGTGACGCGACATTAAACGCGCTGGCCGACCACCTACACTCGGTACTTCAATCGTATCTTCACTGCTGGCCATTTGGCTGCTCGCACACGCATATTGTACCTTGAGTGATTCAGCATGCGAAATCGGTGTACGAAATATTTTTGCAATATCACCCGTTACTTGATTTCCCGCAACGGGGATAACTGCAGAGTGACGCAGCGCACCATTAATATAAATAGTGATGTCCATTGTGCCACCACCAATATCCAATACAGCAACGCCTAGCTCTTTTTCGTCATCGGTTAATACTGAGTAACATGACGCTAAAGCAGTAAAAATGAGTTGATCAACTTCAAGCCCACAACGCTCTACACATTTCTCAATATTCTTTGCCATGTCATTAGAGCAGGTAATGATGTGAGCACGAGCTTCCATTCGTACGCCGCTCATACCTAAAGGATTTTTTATCCCTTCTTGCATATCAATACTGTATTCTTGTGGTAATGCATGCAACATTTTGCGTTCAGCTGAAATTGGTACTGAACGTGCAATATGAATAACATTATCAATGTCTTCGTCTGTCACTTCGGTATTATTAATTGCAACAACACCATTTTCATTTTGACACTGAATATGCTTTCCTGAAATCCCCAAGTAAACTGAACTAATACGGCAATCAGCCATTAATTCTGCTTCATCGATAGCCCGACGTATTGATTCAGACACTAAATTGAGATCGTTAACACCGCCTTTATCCATACCATGAGATACTTGGCTGCCAACCCCAACAATGCTGAGTTTGTTATCTGCGGTGATTTCACCAACCGTGGCCACCACTTTTGAGGTGCCAACGTCTAATCCTATCACGAGGTTTCTTTCTGCTGACTTAGTCATGCCTTACTCTTATTTTGTATTTGCTCTTCTTCCAGGAGCTTCCAGCTCACAGCAAGACCGGTATCATACCGTAAATCCACAACATCTACTTGTGCATCTGCACGTTTTTCCATGCGTGGGTAAATATCTATAAACCGTTGTACCCGTTTAGCTTTTTCTTTGCGCCCTAAATTAAGACGGATACCGTTTTCAAGCCATAACTGCCATGAAAAACGCTCTGACAAAGCTAAACTTGTTAACTTAAAATTATTTAATGTGAGCATTTCATCAAACTGTTTAAAGGCAACCCATGCTTCAAACTCACTACCTTCGGGGCCATACAGTTGCGGTAACTCAACACTGAGCTTTGAACTTGCAGCCTGAAATACTTCACCTTTTTGGTTAATGAGTAAATCACTATTCCAAACAGCCACGGCTTGATGCTCAACTACATATACTTGCAGTATATCTGGCCATTGCTTACGTACTGATGCGGTTGCGACCCAAGGTAACTCTTGCACCAAATACTGTACATGCTTAACATCTAAATCAAAAAAACTCGATAAGTCAGCTTTTTTTATTGCGCCAATAATAGCTTTTTCATCGGTATATTCGGGTTCACCTAATACCGTTAAGTGCTTTATTTGCGCATCTTTATTTTCTACCAGCCACTGCCTTACGCCACTCGTTATTTGCACTAAGCCAAATACAACGATTAAAAAAAAGCTAACACCAAAAATTAGCGACCAATTTAGTTGCTGTTTTAATTGTTGCGCTTTTTCTAAAAAGGCATGCATATTAAAGCGTTTGCTCCAAAATGCGAACAACTAATTGCTCAAAGCTTGCGCCGTTTGCTTTAGCCGCCATTGGCACCAATGATTTCTCAGTCATTCCGGGCACTGTATTCACTTCTAATAGGTAAAAATTACCATCCGCATCTTGCATGGCATCAACACGCCCCCAGCCACTGGCGCCCACTAATTCAAATGCAGCAAGTGCCATTGCCTGTAAATGCTCAGTATCACTAGCAGATAAATCTGCCGGACAGTGATATTGCGTCGTATTTGATTGATACTTTGCTTGATAATCATAAAAGCCATTTGGTGTGGTCATTTCAATTACTGGCTGTACGTCATCACCCAATACTGTAATGGTAAATTCACGCCCTGTTATCCATTGCTCTACTAATACTTGGCTATCGAATTTAAATGCCTCAGCTAAAGCAGCATCCAGTTCTTGTGCATTGTTTGCTTGCGCCATACCAATACTAGAACCTTCATGTGATGGTTTAACCATTACTTTTTTTAGCTCATTCATTATCGCGGTTGTATCAAAACCATGTTTGCTATCAACCACCGCGTAAGGTGCTGTGCTTAAGCCCGCTGATTTAAATAAGTGCTTACAGCGGATTTTATCCATTGCCAACGCTGATCCTAATACGTTACTGCCTGTATATGGCAACCCCATAAATTCAAGCGCGCCTTGAATAGTGCCGTCTTCACCACCGCGGCCATGTAGTGCAATAAATACACGTTCAATACCTAATTCTTTTAATTGCCACAAAGGCTGCTCTTTTGGGTCAAACGCAATAGCATCAACGCCCGCATTTTGTAATGCGTTCAATACAGCCTGCCCTGATTTTAGTGATACTTCGCGCTCTGCTGAGTGACCACCTAACAACACGGCAACTTTGCCAAATTGCGTATTTAATTGCGTCATACTTTTACCTGTTTCAATTGCTCTATCGACAACGATGTTGCTGCGAGTGTTTTTACTAATTGGCCAATATTACCAGCGCCTTGCGTCAATACTAAGTCATTATCTTGTAATATGTTTGCTAATACACCCGCTAACTCCGAGCTGCTAGCAATATGCAATGGCTCTTTGCCTCTTTGGCGCAAACTACGACAAAGGCTTTTACTGTCAGCACCTATAATCGCCTCTTCGCCAGCGCTATATACATCTAAGAGTAGAAGCTGATCAACATCAGCCAATACTTTTACAAAGTCTTCATACAAATCACGCGTACGCGAAAAGCGATGTGGCTGATAAATCATGACTAGGCGTTTATCAGGCCAACCTTCTCGTACTGCGGCAATAGTGGCGGCCACTTCAGATGGATGATGACCATAATCGTCTACCAGCATCACATTACCACGCTCATTTTCAAACTCGCCATAGTGCTGAAAACGACGTCCGATGCCTTCAAACTGTTGTAAAGCTTCTAAAATTGCGTGATCGGCTATCTTTTGATCTTTTGATACTGCAATAGCGGCCGTTGCATTAAGTGCGTTATGTTTGCCTGGCATATTTAACTTCACGCTCAGCTCATCGCCTTGCTTATTACGCACTTTAAACTGACTTGTATTTGCTGTTTGGCTAAAGTCAGTCATACGGTAATCAGCATCAGCAGCCTCACCATAGGTGATCACAGGGCGACCAAAGCGCGGTATCAGCTCAGCAGCCACTTCAGAATCAATACAGACAACGGCAAGACCATAAAATGGTAAGTTATGAATGAAATCGACATAGGTGTCTTTCATTTTTTCCAAACTACCACCGTAGGTATCCATGTGATCTTCTTCTATATTTGTGATCACTGAAACCATTGGCTGTAAATGTAAAAATGATGCGTCACTTTCATCCGCTTCAGCGATTAAAAAATCACTTTTACCCACTTTAGCATTGCTACCAGCACTGTTAAGCAAACCACCAATAATAAACGTTGGATCAAGCCCTGCTTGGCCATATATACTGGCGATTAAACTCGTTGTTGTCGTTTTACCATGCGTACCAGCGATGGCAATACCATGGCGAAAACGCATAAGCTCAGCGAGCATTTCAGCGCGACGTACAACAGGTATACGCGCCGCTTTGGCCGCTATTATTTCTGGGTTTGTTTCGTCAATCGCACTTGAAACAACAACCACATTGGCATCTTTTATATTATTCTCGTGATGACCTATAAATACTTCGGCGCCAACTTTAATTAAGCGCTCAGTCATCGCACTGTGAGCAATATCAGAGCCCGTAATTCGGTACCCTTCAAATGCAAGCACTTCAGCAATACCACCCATGCCCGCGCCACCAATACCTATAAAGTGAATAGTATCGATTCGTCTCATGGCTGGACGATTAGTTTTTTGAGCGACGTTTGTCGATTTATTAAATTCGTTCACACAGTTCTCTTTTTATTTGTTACTTGCTCACAATGTTTGGCAACCTGCGCCGTCGCATTTAGCACAGCAAGACCTTTAGCGCGGCTTGCCATTTCATTAATTAACTCAGGCTCATTTAAATACGGGCTCAATAACAAGGCAAGTGCCTGTTGATTAAACTGCCCCTGCGGCATGAGTAATGCCGCATTGCCTTCAACTAAAAATTTTGCATTTGCGGTTTGGTGATCATCCACCGCGTGAGGATAAGGCACAAACACCGCCATTTTACCTGCGGCAGCTATCTCGCTTACAGTTAACGCACCAGCACGACAAATAACAATATCAGCCCAACTATAAGCAGCATCCATATCATCTATAAATTCAGCTACTTTAACTTGCTCGGTACTCATTTTTTGCTCTGTGTATGCTTCACTTACAGCGCCTAAATGCCCTTTCCCAGTTTGATGCCAAACATTTATTTCACATACACTAGTAAGCTGCGCAAACGTTGTTGGTAGTGTGATGTTAAGTACCTGAGCACCTAATGACCCCCCTACTACCAGCATATTGATTGGATTGCTAGCATTGCGAACTGGTACATGAGCAACGCTTTCGCGTACTGGGTTACCCACCACTTCACATGCACCTTTAGCAAACGCGCTCGGAAATGCAGCCAACACCTTATTCGCAAATTTTGCTAGCCACTTATTACTCATTCCGGCCACCGCATTTTGCTCATGGATCACCAGCGGAATACCTAAACTTTTTGCCGCAATGCCGGTCGGTCCTGTTACATACCCTCCCATTGCTAACACAACATCAGGGCGCTGTTTTTTCAGCACTTTGCGCGCTTGTAAAATGGCATTAATAACCATAAAAGGCGCTTTAATTAACCGTGCGAAGCCATTGCCACGTACGCCTTTGACATTTATAAAATCAATATCAATATTGTGCTTAGGGACTACTTGCGCTTCCATACGATCAGCGGTACCAATCCAGCTTACTTGCCAGCCTTGCTGTTTAAGGTAATCAGCCACAGCAATCCCTGGGAATATATGCCCTCCCGTACCACCAGCAACGACTACTAATTTTTTACTCATCGTTTACCTCCTCGGGATGTTGCTTGTTTGGTTGCCATTTTTGTTTCAAAATCTACTCGCAATAAAATTCCCGCTGCGATCGTCATAATTAATAAACTAGAGCCGCCATAAGAAACAAACGGTAAGGTGAGTCCTTTGGTTGGTAAAATACCCGCACTTGCGCCGACATTAACCATGGTTTGAAACGCAAACCAAATACCAATCGCAAACGCAAAGTAGCCTTCGTATTCTTTGCCACATTTTAATGCTTGTTGACCAATTAATAATGCTCTAAATACCAAGGTGCCGAACACCAATAAAATACTTAATACACCAACAAAACCGAGCTCTTCGCCAATCACTGCAAAAATAAAGTCATTATGTGCCTCAGGTAAATACTGCAACTTTTGAACGCTATTACCTAACCCTTGACCAAACCAACCACCTTGACCATATGCCATTAGCGATTGCACCAACTGATAGCCTTTACCAAACGGATCGTCCCATGGTTCTAAAAAGCCAACCACTCGCGCCATCCTATATGGCTCTACAATGATCAACAGCACGACTAAACCAATACCAGTTAAAATCAGTGCGAAAAACTGCCATAGCTTAGCGCCAGCTAAAAATAATAAGCCAACGGTGGTAACAAACATCACCACCACAGTCCCGAGATCTGGCTGTAATAAAATTAATGCGGCATAAACAGCAAACACTGCAATAGGTTTAGCAAAGCCTTTGATGTTCTCTTGTACTTCAGCGCGTTTACGCACTAAATAACCCGCTATATAGCTAAAAAAGTACAACTTTGCAGCTTCAGCAACTTGAAAACCCACTGGCCCAATAGGGATCCATCGTTTGGCACCATTTACTTCTCGCCCAACAATCAGCACCACAATCAATAACACCATACCCAATAATAGTAAGTATGGGTTAGAGCGTTTCCACCATGTCATAGGCACACAACACGTAATCCAAAAGAGCGCTAGACCCATAGCTAAAAACATACTATGGCGAATAATAATATGATACGGATTGTCAAATAGTCGCTCAGCGGCAGGCATTGAAGCACTTGTAACCATGACAAAGCCCAAACCAATTAACATAATTACACAATACAACAGTGGAGCATCATACAACTGTGCTGATTGCTTGGGAGTTAATGCATCACGAATATCAGCAAATGTTGTCATAGCGACACCCGCTTTACACATTCGCTAAAATGATCGCCGCGTTGCATGTAATTATTGTACATATCAATGCTGGCACAGGCTGGGGCAAGTAACACAATGTCTTGGGCAACAGCAAGTTGTTTAGCAAGCTCAACTGCTTGTTCCATATTTTGCGTTAAATGGCTTTTGTTTGTTAGCGCTGCTAGTGAATTGGCATCTTTACCAAAACAAATAAGCGCTTTTACTTTCGCTTGTAAATACGGTTTTAAGCTATTGAGATCTGCGCCTTTAGCATCCCCTCCAGCAATCACAACTAGCTGCTTAGCTTGATCTGATAAACTATCTATTGCTGCGATAGTTGCACCGACGTTCGTTGCTTTAGAGTCATTAAAATATTTAACTCCTGCAAGTTCTGCTACAAATTGGCAGCGATGAGCCAAGCCATTAAATTGGCTAAAAGCTTCATGGTAGGCAGTTTTACTAATCGAAAATGGGCTCAATAATGCCATTACTGATAAAGCATTTAAGTGATTATGACGCCCAACTACCTTTAAACTATCTACAGGTAATAACGCTTGCTGCATTGCACTAAACTGGGCGCAACCGTCTTTGTAGGTAATCGAGTAATCAGCATCACTAATGCCAAAACTCAACTGTGGTTGCTGTGTGGTATGTGTTGCACTATCAGCAGCATTTACAACTGCAAGTTCTGTATGTCGGTAAATTGTTAGTTTTGAGTCAATATAAGCGTGATAATCAGCATAACGATCTAGGTGATCTTCAGATATATTCAGTACTGTTGCACTCGTTGATTTTAAACTGTGCGTAGTGTCTAGTTGAAAACTCGAGAGCTCTAATACATACACATCAAAGTCAGCACTGAGTAAATCCAGTACGGCAGTTCCAATATTTCCACCTAAACCAACTTTGTACCCTGCAGCTTTAAGTACTTCATAAGCCAAGGTAACAACGGTTGATTTACCATTAGAACCTGTCACCGCTACAACGGGTTTTGTATTTAAGCGGGCAAACAGTTCAACATCACCAATCACTTCTACGCCCGCAGCCATTGCGGCGACAACTGCGGGTGTCGTCAAACTCAAACCAGGGCTGATGATGATGATATCAGCGCTGTTTAGATTTGCAGCTGCCAAGTCACCAAAGTGGGTTTCTAAATTAGGCGCATGCTGTTTAAGCCAATCAGCGCCAGGTGGACAACTGCGACTATCAACAATATAAGGAGTAAAAGCATGAGACATTAAAAAACGCACAATGCCCAGACCGGTAACACCGAGTCCGAGCACTGTTATATGTTTGTTTTTTATCTCGTTTAAATACGTCATTTACCTAATCTTTAATGTAACTAGACCCGCTAACACGAGCACGATAGAAATAATCCAAAAACGTACGATAACACGAGGCTCTGGCCACCCTTTTAATTCATAGTGATGATGGATTGGCGCCATTCTAAAAATCCGCTGGCCACGTAACTTATAGGAACCAACTTGCAAAATAACCGACAAGGCTTCCATTACAAATACTCCGCCCATTATCACTAATACCAATTCTTGACGGACTAATACCGCAATAATTCCCAGCGCTCCACCTAAAGCAAGAGATCCTACATCACCCATAAATACTTGCGCTGGATAAGTGTTAAACCATAAAAAACCAAGCCCTGCCCCGACGATCGCAGTACATACCACAACTAACTCACTGGCTAATGGTAAGTGTGGAATGTGTAAATAAGCTGAGAAGTTTACGTTACCGGTTAAATAAGCAATGATTGCCAATGCCGCAGCCACTAAAATTGTTGGTACAATCGCTAAACCATCTAAACCATCGGTAAGGTTTACCGCATTAGATGTTCCAACAACGACAAAATACGTCATTACGATGTAAAACAAACCCAGTTGCGGTAATACATCTTTAAAAAATGGCACAACTAACGATGTTTCATTTGCATGATTTGCTGTAAAAAATAAAGCGCAAGCAACCACCAATGCAATTACTGACTGCCAAAAGTATTTCCATCTGGCGATCAACCCTTTTGGATCTTTGCGGATCACTTTACGATAATCATCAACAAAACCCACCAGACCCAACGAACCAATCACAAATAATGTAGCCCACACATACTTATTGGCTAAATCTGCCCATAATAATGTACTGGTAAAAATAGACGCTAAAATTAATAGGCCACCCATTGTAGGTGTGCCCTTTTTAGATAAATGCGACTCTGGGCCGTCATTTCTGACAACTTGGCCTATTTGCATTCTTTGCAAAGCGCGGATCAGTTTAGGACCAAAATATAATGAGATTAATAACGCCGTTAAAATACCAAATACAGCGCGTACAGTAAGGTATGAAAATACATTAAATGCACTGTAATATTGGGTTAAATACTCTGCCAGCCAAACTAACATTCAGATACTCCATTGTGGCCACTTTGCTGGCTATTAACTAAATCTTGTACAAGTAATTCCATTCGAGAACTGCGCGATCCTTTTACGACTATGGTGGTTTTTTGTGATGTGTTAGCTAAGCCAGCTTGCAATTGTAGTAGGAGTTGATCACGGCTTGAAAAATGACGATTCGGTTTTTCAAATTCATCACTCGCATATTTGCTCAGTACACCAAGAGTATAGAGTTCATCAATACCTTTTTGCTTAGCATACTCGCCGACTTGTTGATGATACATACGAGCGTCTTCACCAAGCTCACCCATATCACCAAATGCTAAAATACGTTGACCTTGTATATCGCTCAATAAATCGATTGCTGCTTTTACCGATTGCACATTCGCATTGTACGTGTCATCAATGACGGTTAATGTATCGCTAACTTTTATGATATTGACACGCCCTTTAACTTCTCCCATTGAGCCAAGCGCAGCTGCAATATTTTCAAAGCTAACTCCAAACTCACTGGTAAGTGCTGTAGCAATCAATGCGTTTGCAACGTTATGTCGCCCAGGTAAAGCAAGCTTTACTGGTACTCGTTTTTCTTTAGTGCAAATAAAGAAAGAGGCGTGAGCCTGCTCATCTAAGCTGATATCCTCAGCCCAGATATCCAGCTTTTCACTGCTTGAAAAGCACTTAATATTGCGTCCTTGTAATTTATTAAGCCAACGGTCACTAAATTCACTGTCGCAATTAACAATGGCTACGCCGTGCTCTTTCAAACCATCGTAAATTTCACCTTTGGCAGTGGCAACGCCCTCCAATGAACCAAACCCTTCAATATGTGCAGCAGCCACATTACACACCACAGCCACATCCGGTTTAGTCATCGCCGCAGTATAGGCAATCTCACCGATGTGATTGGCGCCAAGCTCAATAACGGCGTATTGATGATGAGGCTCCAAACGTAATAAAGTCAGAGGTACGCCAATATCGTTGTTAAAATTACCTTTTGTTGCAAGCACGTCACCATGAGAGGCTAAAATAGCAGCACACATTTCTTTTACAGTAGTTTTGCCAACACTGCCTGTAATTGCAATTGTTTTTGGTGCAACGCTAGCCATTACCGCTGAGCCAATTTCACCCAAAGCAATTCGTGTATCTGCCACTACAAACTGAGGCAAATCACATTCAATAGCATGATCGACAATAGCTGCGATAGCGCCTTTTTCTTTTGCTTGCTGAATAAATTTATGGCCATCGAAATTAGGCCCTTTTAATGCTAAAAACACCTCACCATCACATACTGTGCGGGTATCCGTGTTAATATTTATAATCGTTTGATTACCACCTTGGTAATCGGTTGCCAGCACATTTGCTAGCCAATCAAAATCCATAGGGATCATAACTGCGATCCTCTTCGTTGTTGTTCTTTTAGATGTTGTTGTACAAACTTACGATCACAAAAATCAAGGCGCTGAGTACCGACAATTTGATAGTCTTCATGCCCCTTACCTGCAATCAAGATCACTTCACTTGGCTGTGCATTATCAATCGCATAAGCAATAGCTGCCGCGCGATCAGCTTCTAAATGAATAGCCTTGCCCTGTGTAAACCCTACTGCTACATCGTTAATGATCTGCCACGGATCTTCGCTGCGTGGGTTATCACTGGTCACAATAACCTTATTAGCATGTTGCTCTGCCGCGTGGGCCATCATAGGGCGCTTACCTTTATCTCGGTCACCACCACAACCAAAAACACAGCTCACACCACCCGGAACATGTTGTTGTAATGCTTGTAGTGCAAGAGCTAATGCATCTGGTGTATGTGCATAATCAACAATACAGGTTGGTTGGTTAGGTGCACTAAACGCCTGCATACGCCCAGCAACAGGCTGTAAACTTACACACCCAGCAGCAAGTCTATCCAGCGGATACCCTAAACCTAGCAGCGTCGCAATCGCGGCCGCTAAATTATATAAGTTAAATTCACCAAAGAGCGGGCTATTAATTGAGATATCCCCCCAACTTGTTGTTAATTTAGCTGAAATACCTTCTTTATGGTAACTAACATCAGTAAAGTACACATATTTAGCACCTGTAGGAACAAGCCCTTTTCGCCCATAACATACTAGGTTGGTAAAATCGTATTCCTTTAGCCAATGTTGAACCTGACTATCATCTTGATTGAGTACCACTAACTGCGCGTTAAAATCACGTAAAAGCATTAGCTTTGCAGCAGCGTAGCTTGCCATATCACCATGGTAATCTAAGTGATCACGTGACAAATTAGTAAATACCGCAGCTTTAAATGTTGTTTTTGCAACACGCTGCTGTACTAAACCATGCGATGATACTTCCATGGCAACTAACGTGTTTTTCTGTGTAATAAGTTCAGATAAAATTCTCTGTAAATCAACACACGATGGCGTGGTATTAATCAGTGGCGTTAGCTGTTCAGGTTGGCCATAACCCAAAGTGCCAATAATCGCCGACGCGGTATCGCAATAATTAGCTAAGTGAGCAATCATTGCTGTAGTCGTCGACTTCCCGTTTGTACCTGTTACACCAATTAACTCAAGCTGCTTACTTGGCCGCTGGTAAAAATGACTCGCTAATGCTGGTAATTTTTTATCTAAATCAGAGACCAAGTACAACGGCTCAAAGTCACTCTCAAATTCACACAAGCGATCCGCTATAACTGCTGCCGCACCATTTTCAATTGCTTTTTGTATAAACTGACCACCATCTAATTCATGGCCTTTAATTGCAACAAATACATCACCTGGCTTTACATCTCGGCTGTCCAAGCGTAACTCGTTCACTAATAAGCTACTGGCCGCTATCTCTAAGTGCTTTAAAATTGTTTGTAAATCACGCATCATCATCTTTGCCTTTGACGTAAGCAACCGAGCCTTTATCGGGAGCCACGTTTAAAATTCTTAACGCGTTAGAGATAATTTCTGCAAATGCAGGGCCTGCTGTCGCACCACCATAATAAACATCTCCACCGGGCTCATTGATCATTACCACCACAGCTAAACGCGGATTACTCGCCGGTGCTATGCCTGCAAAATAGCCAACATATTCGTCACCATAACCACCTGCAGCGGCTTTTTTAGAAGTACCCGTTTTACCCGCTGCACGATAACCGTCTACTTTAATACGGCTGGCGGTTCCGCCCTCTTCAAAAACGCTTTCCATCATATTCACAACGGCTTCAACATCTTGTTGTTGAAATACACGCTCACCCTCAGGAACTGAGTCTTGCTTTAAAACGGTGAGCGGTCGATTCACACCACCAGCACCTAACATTGCATAAAAGCGTGCCATTTGAGCCGTACTAACAGCAATATTATAACCAAAGGATAATGCTGCAATTTCATGATCAGACCAGCGACGATTTGGATAAAATAAGCCGCTGCTTTCACCAACCATCCCAGTGCCCGAATCAGTCCCAAAACCCACTTTTTGATATAAACCAACAAAGTAGTCTTTCGGTAGTTCTTGGCTAATTTTTGTCACGCCCATATTACTGGAGTACTTTAAGACCTCTCGCAGGCTCATTTCGCCATGATTACGGGTATCTGTAACTAAGCTACCTCCCAATCGCATCCAACCTGGAAAAGTATCAACTTTATCACCAGCTTGAATTGTGCCGTAGTCTAATCCAGCCAAAATGGCTAGAGGCTTAACGGTTGAGCCTGGTTCGAACAAATCTGTAATAGCACGATTACGGCGTTTATGAGGGGCGGCATCATTAAGGTTGTTTGGGTTAAAAGACGGGCTGTTAACCATCGCTAATACTTCGCCGGTTTTAACATCTACCACCATCGCTGAGCCTGAGCTCGCTTTGTATGTCAATACCGCTGACTTAAGGGCTTTGTAGGCAATAGCTTGAATACGCTGATCAATACTTAATTGGATATTTTCAGGCTCAACGCGCTCACGCTCATCAAGCACTTCTACTTCACGTCCTTGAGCATCTTTACGAATAGTACGGCGGCCTTCTTCGCCAGTCAGCGCATTTTCATAAAGTTTTTCAATACCTTCAATGCCTTTACCATCAATGTTAGTAAAGCCTAAAACATGGGCGGTTACTTCACCTGCAGGGTAATAGCGTTTTGATTCATCTAATAAATGAATACCTGGCAAGCGTAAGTCACCAATGTAATTTGCAACCGCTGGCGTTACTTGGCGTTTTAAATAAACAAAACGCCGAGTTGCATCATCACGTAATCGGCTTGTTATTTTTTTCGGCTCAATACGTAATACATCTGCAAGCTCACGCCATCGTAAATCGTTTTTATAATAAAGCGCGACTCGCTGTTGTAGTAAAGGTTTGTTCTTAGCAAGGGCTTTGTGGTCTTCACCCTCTTTTTTAGCTTGTTTAAGTACTTTTGCAACCAAAGATTTATGTAATGCTTTAGGATCTGCGTATACACTCACAACAGGTACACTCACAGCAAGTTCTTTACCATGGCGGTCAAAAATCATGCCTCGCTGTACATGTAACTTCTCAACACGCACAGTTCGTTTGTTGCTCTCAGAGCGAGCTTTATCTGGCTCAATAACTTGTAGATACGCAGCACGAGAAACTAAGGTTACAAATACCAACAGCACCACAGAGCACACCAGCATAAAACGCCATGTGCTCAATGTATTCGCTGGTTTTTTTCCTCTATTTCTCATGGCAGTATAATCACCTGTTCATCTTGGCTGGTTGGCCGTTTCATTTCTAATTGCATTGTGGCAATTTCTTCAATGCGCACATGCTGTGAATAAAACTCTTCTTCAACTAATAGATAACGCCACTCTAAATCAAGCTCATCTCGTTCCTGCAAGAGCTGATCTTGTTTAATCAGTTCTTGGCGTGCTAAATAAGTGCTTTGTACGACGCTCAAACTTGAAGCGAATATCAAAACCAACAAGGCCGAGGTTAGCTTATTCGCTCCTAGGCCTTTGATTATTTCTAAAAATAAGTTGGGTTGTCGATGATTCGCTTTAGCCTTCATCCCAATCTCTGTGCCACCCTAAGTACTGAGCTGCGTGAGCGTGTATTACGTTCAACTTCAGCCGCACTTGGTTTTATCGCCTTACCTACTGCTTTTAACGTCAGGTTTTTATTTATTTGTGCGTCTGTTAAAGGCAGACCTCTAGGTAATGCTTCTCCCTTACTCTGTTTTCTAATAAATTGTTTTACAATACGATCTTCTAAAGAATGAAATGAAATAACCACTAAACGTCCACCCGGTTTAAGCACTTTAACCGCAGACTGTAATGCTGTTTGAATTTCTTCCAATTCACTATTAATGTAAATTCGAATTGCTTGGAAAGTACGCGTAGCGGGATGTTTAAACTTATCTTTTACAGGCACTGCCTCATCAACTAAATCAGCTAACTGCTTAGTCGTCGTAATCGGTGTGTGTTCACGTGTTTCAAGTATTTTGTGTGCTATACGTTTACCAAATTTCTCTTCGCCCAGCTTTTTTATCACATGAGTAATGTCGTCTAATTCAGCCTCAGCTAACCACTGTGCTGCGCTGCGACCTGAGGTAGGATCCATTCGCATATCTAAAGGACCATCTTTCATAAAGCTAAAGCCACGCTCAGCATCATCAAGTTGCGGAGATGACACGCCGATGTCTAATAAAATACCATCAACTTTACCAATGAGATCGTTTT
Organism: Pseudoalteromonas sp. NEC-BIFX-2020_015; assembly: GCF_012952265.1. Classification (NCBI taxonomy): domain Bacteria; kingdom Pseudomonadati; phylum Pseudomonadota; class Gammaproteobacteria; order Alteromonadales; family Pseudoalteromonadaceae; genus Pseudoalteromonas; species Pseudoalteromonas sp. NEC-BIFX-2020_015. Next base: position 62,502 of record NZ_JABCJL010000024.1, on the reverse strand, counting down.
GCTCCGCTACTTCGTATAGCTTAGAAAATCGGGTGTGAGCAATGGCAAAACGCTTATCATCTGCAAATTTTTCTGCTGATTTGATCGCTTGTGGATCTTGATCAATTGCCTGCAGTCGGCCAGTCTCACCAAGGCGCGCCAAGATTTGTCCAGAATGTCCGCCGCGGCCAAATGTACCATCCATATAAATACCGTCTGGCTTAATTGCTAGACCCTCGATGGTTTCGTCCATTAATACGGAAATGTGTTCAAATTGCGCTGTCATTAGCTATTTTTTGCCTTTTTTATTGTGTGATCAGAGCGAGAAATTATCCAAATCAGGGGTTGATTCAAAATCACCGAGTCGCTCTATTTCGGTGTCTTGGCGCATTTGCTCATGCCAACGCTCTTCATCCCAGATCTCAAATTTATTCATCAAACCGACCAACATGATTTTTTTGCCTAAATCTGCATGAGACCGTAACGACGGTGCCAATAGTATTCGGCCATTTTTATCTAGTTGGTACTCAGTTGCATTACCTAACAACATTCGTTGCATGCGTCGTGCACGTGGATTCATATTGGAAATTTTAGCTAATCGATCTTCGATATCTTGCCACTGTGCTAATGGATACAACCATAAGCAGGGCTCATTCAATGCCACAGTACAGATCACAGTCCCCTGATCTTCAGACAATAACGAGTCTCGGTATTTAGTAGGTACCGCAAATCGTCCTTTGTCATCCAAACTCAGTGAACTCGCACCGCGAAACATATAAAACCTATTCTAATAATTTATAATTAACCGATTTCGATTACTTTGATCCAATTTGATCCACTAAAAACCACTTTTTACCACAGTGCTCCAGTTTAGGGCTTGACAAGGAGTTTTGTCAAGTCAGCAAAATCCTATAATTGACTGTTAAAGCCAGAAAAAATAAGGGCTCGCGCAAAGCTACTGAATTACGTGGGAAAATGTGGAGAACAATAAAAAAATAAATTTGATCATCAAATTCAGTAAACTTTTCACCGCTGATGTAGACTGAATAATCGATGAATAATCGATGAATAATCGATGAATAATTACAAATATTTCCCTTCTTAATTCCTCATGCTTTAATTGTTTCGATTAAAGTTTATACAAATCAACATTATTCTCTCACTGAAGTTGTGAATGTCTGCATTTGTAATCACTTTGTAAAATTTACCATTACAGTGAAACTGTTACTCACTCATAATTTTGAATATTATGTATTTGTCTGAACGAAAATCGTAATACACTGATTTTAAATAATAATATAAAAATAATATGGCTGGTCTAAAGCTTGCTTATTCTAAAGCACGATTAATTTATTAAGGAATAATGATGACTACATCAGCAACTAACTCAACAACGGCAACCAATAGTAAAGCAACTGTAAACTCAGCAGTGCCTGAAGCACCATTAACAGAGAAAGCAACGTCAGCAGCTCATCAAGCTGTTGATACATTGTCTTCAAAAGCAGCTGCTGCAGAATTAAACATTCGCAAAGGCGCATCTACTTCAGCAGAAACTTTATCTGAAAAGCAAAAACTAGCGCAAGATAAGATCACTGAATACAGTGGTAAAACACGCAAGTTAGCGTCTGAAAACCCGTTAGCGACAGCAGGTATTGCATTTGCTGCTGGTATGTTAGTAACCGCGCTAATTCGTCGTAAGTAGCCGTTATGGACCAAGATACCGATACGGTAAATAAGCAGCATCGTGCCACTGATCCAGCCGCTAAAAGCGCTGATCAGTGGCAAGATCACCTTGTCAAACTTTCGCAGTATGGTGAGCAAATTTATCAGGACTATCGCCAACAAGCTGGTACGTGCAAAGAGCTAGCAAGTGCAGAATGGCGACTATCTACACGCTCATTAGCGTTGACCATTATTTTATTGGTTAGCTTTGCTGGAGGCTTAGTATTACTGTGGGCTGGTTTACTGGCAACAATCGGGCTCGCTATTTTTGCATTCAGTCAATCTATTTGGCTCAGCGCGGCTTGTTTAATTGTTTTACAGTTACTGTGTTTAGCATGGCTGTGGAAAAATATTGGCTACATTAGTGAAAAAATTGGATTTGACAAAACTGCCCGCAGTATCAAACAGCTGCTTAACGTTAATAAGTAATAAATTTCTTGGAGCTTGTTATGATAATTGATTACTTCATTCAAAAGCCAAACAATAAAGTTACCCATTTAAGTCAAAAAATGGATGCTCTCGATGGCTTAAAAAAGCAACATCAGCAAGCATTTAACTACCGACTAAAGCGATTTTTAGTAAGTAATGTAGGTATTGGAAGTGCATTTACAGCAGGTGCTGGGTATCAAGCCCTTAAATCTAGTGAGAAGCACAAAAGTACCGCAAGCAAAATAAGTAAACTAACGTGGCTACTGCGTTTACTATAATAAAGTACGCGCCATCAAAATACCTTATTGAATTTCAGTCAATGATATTACTTAATTATAAAATGGGTAATAACACATCAACTATACGATTATTTAAATTCAACAATAACTTATCATTATTTAAAGGGCTTTGATGCACCAAAATTAGTAACATTGTATTATGTAAAGTAACATCAATCATTCGTTTTAAATGAATATTCACTTAACCTTATATAATACGTGGTTATTTTTTACATTATTGGCTACAATTTTGAATTGAGTGCAAAGTTAGAAGAGTATCATCATTTTTTCGTCGTCATTAAAACATCGCCTTTACCGTTTGTTTATGTTGTTAAGCTTGCCTGGTATCGTCGTGATGCTGTTTAGCCTTTGGCATGCAAAGGAAACTGCACTACAGGAGAGTCGCTTTCAGGCATTAGCTATTGCTGAACAACTTGCCACCCAACAGACTGAGATACTTAACGAAATTGAAATATTCACAACACAATTAGCCAGCTTAAAAGATTTTAGCTCACCGCTTATATCCGAATGCCCGTATTACTTAACAAAAGTCCAAGCACTTAAGCCTGAAATTGCGAATATTGGTATTACTAACTTAAAAGGTGATCCACAATGTTTATTAAAAGGCGTTAAGGAAGAGATCAACATTGCTGATCGTGAATACTTTCAAAATGCGCTAGAATCTAAAAATTTTGCGATTGGTTTTTTTCAAAAAGATCGTAGCTTAGATACATTAACTGTAAACTTTGCTTACCCACTTTTAGATGATAAACAAACACCATATGGCGCTGTTGTTACAGTAATGACATTAGATTGGTGGAGCCAAAAACTCGCAAACTTCCATTTACCACCCAATGCAATTGCAGTCATCACGGATAGCCATGGCCGAATTATTGCCAATTATCCCAATGATCCTAGTTTATTTGGCGCAAATGTTAGTCATTATGGTTTTAGTATTGAGCAACCAGCAGTAAACAACATTGTTGATTTTAAAGGTGTAAACCATGTTTTACATAGTCAAGTAATGTACCAAGATGAAGTGAAAAACACCTTAAATGTGTATGTTGCGATCCCCTTTAACAATGCAATAAAAGAAGCCAATCATCTATTTTTAAATACTATTTTTGCTTTTATTTTCATGATTTTTATATTGTGCATATTTGCCCATATACGATTAAAGCAATCAGTATTAACACCCATTGCCCGCCTAACTACGGCGATTAAAGAACTGGCATCTGGACAATTACCAAAGCAATTTAGCCTAAACAGCCCTGAGCTAAACACGTTATACACACACTTTGAAGAAATGGCACAAACGCGCCTAAACGCAGAAGCTAATGTAAAACGCCAGCATGATGAACTAAGTAGCTTATTAAACGCTTTGCCCGACATTTATATTAGGGTAAACGTTCATGGTGAAGTACTTAATTTAGGTGGCCAAATATCACAGCTCAACACCTCAGTTTTTACTCGTTCTAAACTGCATTTACGCGATATTTTAGACGAAGAAAAAAGTAAGCAATTACTTAAAAATTTACCTGCAAAAAATGAAACCACCTATTTTGAGTTAACCGAAAATAATACCACTGCAGAGCATATTTTTGCGGTGCGTATTAGCGCAAAACAAAACAGCAATGAATACACTATAGTTTTACAAGATATTAGTGAACAAAAACAAGCTGCAAAAGCCTCTCACCTCGCCTCACTTGTTTATTCAAACAGCAGTGAAGGCATGGCGATCACTGATCCAAACGGCATGATTTTAGATGTAAATCCCGCTTTTTGTAAGGTAACCGAGTACAGAAAAGAAGAAGTGCTGGGCAAAACCACCGCAATCTTAAGCTCAGGAAAACACACAAAAGCGTTTTATTATGCAATGTGGCAGGAAATACAAGAAACAGGACGCTGGCAAGGTGAAGTAATTAATCGACGTAAACATGGCGAATTGTTCACCGAATGGCTTACTATCGATACCGTATACGATGAATATCACCAACCCCAGCGCCGTGTTGCTATTTTTACTGATCTTACCGAGAAAAAAGCTGCAGATGATTTAATTTGGCACCAAACTCACTTTGATCATTTAACCAACCTGCCAAATAGAATTGAGTTAAAAGAACGACTAAATTTACGCCTCAGTACACATTGCAATCCCGCAGAACCGCTAGTGTTAATGTTACTAGATCTCGATCACTTTAAAGATATAAATGATACTTTAGGCCATTACTATGGTGATGAGTTACTTAAGCTCATTGCTACTCGGCTACAATATGCGATAGCTGATCTTGACTTTATTGCCCGCATTGGTGGTGATGAGTTTGTTATGGTGCATACCAAATTAGTAAGCGATGCTCATATTAAAAAGGTCGCCAATGATGTGCTCAAAGCGATGTCAAAACCATTCCATTTAGAGAATGAAGAAGTGTATATAGCAGCCAGTATCGGTATTGCAATTGCTCCAACTGATGGTGACACTTCTGAACTGCTGTTAAAAGCAGCCGATCAAGCTATGTATCAAGCCAAGCAAAATGGCCGAAACTGCTTTGCGTTTTTTAACTTAAATTTACGTGAGCAAGCACAAGCTAGAATGAATTTACTAAAAAACATTCGCAGAGGCATTGAGAAGCAACAATTTGATCTTTATTATCAACCTATTGTTGATCTTGATTCTGGGACGATCCACAAAGCTGAAGCCTTGATCCGCTGGTTACACCCAAGACAAGGAATTATTAGCCCCGCACAATTTATACCTCTTGCTGAAGAGTCTCGCTATATTAATCCTCTGGGACAATTTGTTTTCACCAGAGCATTACAAACACTCAATATATTACGCGAAAAAATAGACCCTAATTTTCAGCTAAGTATTAACGTCTCACCCGTACAATTTAGCTGCCTTGATAGTGGTATTGATCAATGGCCTGCGCTACTTGAAGCAGCCAATTTACCACCTAGCGCCATTGTGGCAGAGATCACCGAAGGACTAATGATCACGCCAGAGCATTTAACCCAACAAAGGCTCAAATCGCTAGTGCGTTCAGGTATGGAGCTTGCTTTAGATGATTTTGGTACTGGTTACTCATCCCTTGCTTATTTACAGCAAATGGACGCCGATTACCTAAAAATAGACAAATGCTTTGTTGATAACATTCATGCTAATAACCAAGAGCTCGCGCTATGTAAGGCCATAATAACTATGGCGCACCAGTTTGGTTTAAAAGTGATCGCTGAAGGGATTGAAACAACCGAACAACGCCACCTATTAATGGAACTTGGCTGCGACTATGGCCAAGGATACTTATTTTCAAAACCATTACCTGAGCAAGAATTTATCGCCCTACTCAATAATTCAAAAACAAATGATTAGGGCGTGTTGACCTTTCGTGATTGATTTTGCAGCAGTATGTTTGGTATTTAGGCAAGGCAGAGCCTATGTCGTGTGGTTGTTCCCCATAAATAGGTGATAACGCAGTATAAATACCAAACATGCGCTGCCCAAAGGGTTCTTCCTAGGGGCGATTGACTCTTTGTTACTCGGTTTTTACTTAGCCCGCTAGGTTACAAACCTCGCGCCGCGATTAAATCGCCCCTAAGTTGAACAAATTTCAATCCTCAAAGGTCAACACGCCCTAATCAACCCTATTTTTCTTTTGTAAGGTGGTTAGTCTGTCAGCCACAAAAGCGCCCCGTTCACCCACATCTTTAGCGGGGCCAATAGTGCTATCAAACATTGTTTGCTGCTCTGCGCATGCATTGATAGCTGCACCAAAAATGATAATATAAGCACTGATGTACAACCACATTAGCATGATCACAACGCCACCCAGTGAACCATAAGTTTCGTTATACGAAGCAAATTTAGCAACATAAAACGAAAACCCCAACGAAGCCACTATCCACAACACCATCGCAATTAAAGAACCCGGTGTTACCCAGCGCCATTTAGCCGCTTTTCTATGGGGCGCATAACGATACAAGCATGCCAATGCAAAATTAAAAACAAGCGCCAATAATGGCCATGAGACTAATTGAATGACAATATCGACCTGTTGAGTTAACCCAACCAAATTAAGTGCTATAGGTAAAATACCGATAATGAGCAGCGCGATGACTGCAACCATAATCGCACCCACCGAAAATATAAACCGTACAATCAATGCTTGAAAAAACGCCCGTTTATTATGCTCATGGTAAGTAATATTACATGCCGTAATTAATGCTTGGCAGCCTTTACTGCTACTCCATATAGCAAGCAACAAAGTACCTATGGCGCTTATACTTAAAGTGGTATGCGACTTTTGACTCACTGCAGTCACTTGTTCAAGCACAATGTCACGACTACTAGGCGGTAACAATGTGATAAATTGGCTTAAATGTGCTGATATTTCAGCTGGTGATGAAAAGTAAGCATAAACAGATACCAACGCAGCAATCGCAGGAAAAATAGCCAACAACGCATAAAATGCGACCCCCGCAGCCACAAACGATAAATTATCTTGTGACAAACTAACATAAACTCGCTTAGTAATGTCCCACCAACCAAGTATAGGTATAGAGGTAGGCGTACGAGCTTGATGACCTCTTTTATTTTTCGCAGTATGCATTTTATACCTCATCACATTTTAAACTGTGGTTAAAGTTAATACGTTTAACCTGCAACAAACTTGCCATTAAATTATGGTCTATTATTTGCACTTACACATCAACAATCAGACCTGCCATTGCAAGGGATTTGTATCAATGAATAATTTTTTTATATTTATAAATCAGTTTGTTAAGTTAATAGAGAAGGACTCAACCAAGCTGAAAGTAGAGCAGCCTTGGCAGTTCACAGCCCAAGGGTTCAGCGAGCAAATAACGCACTTTTTACAGACTACGGCGCAAATGTTACCCGCACTCATATTGGGTATACTTGCGATCGTAAGCTGTTATTTTCTAGCAAAGCCCTTATCTTACTTATTACTTAAGCCTTTAGGGTACGTAAGTGAAAGCCGCTTGTTGCATGTAGTCACAAGACGGTTCATTAGTACTTTAATCATATTATTTGGCATTTATTTATTTTTAAGGCTCGCTGGTTTAACTCAATTTGCCGTCGCGGTAATGAGCGGAACAGGCCTTCTCGGTTTAATTTTAGGGTTTGCATTTAGGGATATCGCCGAAAACTTTATTTCAAGCATGTTACTAAGCGTACAACGCCCTTTTAAAATAGACGACGTCATTGAGGTAGACGGTCGCCTAGGTGTTGTAAAAAAAGTAACTGCGCGTGCAACAACCCTTGTTGATTTTGATGGTAACCATATACAAATACCTAACGCGAGCGTTTATAAAAATGTTATTAAAAACTTAACAGCAAACCCCAAAATGCGAGGTCATTTCTCAATAGGAATTGGCTACGATAATGATATTCGCACCGCACAAAGCCTTGCTATTAGCACAATATCAGAGCAAACCGCAGTGCTTAGCGATCCACCCCCTCAAGTATTAGTTGATAACTTAGGCTCAGCCACCATCAACTTTACCGTGTACTTTTGGGTCAATAGCGAACAACATAGTGTTGTAAAAGTAGCTTCACAACTCATGCGAGAATTAATCAATAACTTTACTCAACATCAAATAAGCATGCCTGACGATGCCAGAGAACGCGTACTGCTTAATAGCCAAGGTGAAGATATTTACCCCCCAGCAATAGCACCTAAAACAGCGGCAACAGAAACCACAAACGAGAACCCCCACATTAAAAAACGCGCAACAACACAGCATGAACACGGTATTGACGATGTAAGCAGTGATACTGATGATATTCGCGAACAAGCCGATGAATCTCGTGATCCCGAACAAGGTAATAATATTATTTAAATTTTAAAGGATTAAAAAATAGCGGTACTTCACTATAAAACAGCAAACACAAAAAAGCCCGCAGCGTTAACTGCGGGCTTTTTATTGAATGAGTGAGTCAGCCTATAAGCCGGGTTTTGTCCTTTCCGAAGAAAGTGATAATCATTCGTCTAGGCCATAAATCGCTCTATGGCTCAAGCAACCTACCCGGTTCTCACGTGGGCCACGCGTTCATTATTTAAAATGATAGAACCCTATTTGGTCTTGCTCCGGGTGGAGTTTACCTTGCAACCAACTATTACTAGTGGCCCGGTGCGCTCTTACCGCACCCTTTCACCCTTACCAATCCGAAGATTGGCGGTCTCCTCTCTGCTGCACTTGTCGTGGGCTCGCGCCCCCCAGCCGTTAGCTGGCACCCTGCCCTATGGAGCCCGGACTTTCCTCCCCCTGATCATTTTCGTCACAGGCAGCGATCATCTTGGCTGACTCGGCGCGCATTATACCTGAGCTAAGCAGTATGTGCAGTAAGATTTATTCTTTTTCGTCGATAATTGTTTTATATAAGGCGTTTTTCTTCATGCCGAAGTAATCAGCCACAATACCGCAGGCTTTTTTCATTGGCATTTCATTCTCAAGGAGCGCCAGCATTTTACGCGCCTCTGGTGGTACATCATCAACAAGCTTTGCTTTACCTGGCAACATGAGTACTATTTCACCGCGCTGCTTGGTTGGATCGTCAGTTAAAAATTGTTTAAGCTCGCTTACTGTGCCATTAAAAAAGGTTTCAAATGTTTTGGTTAGCTCTTTAGCAAATACAACCTGCTGATCGCTGCCAAGCGCAGCTTCTAAATCGTCAAGGCTGGCCATTATACGATGCGTGCTTTCGTACATGATGCTGGTGATGTTGGAATTAACCGCATCAATGAAAAAATCTTGTCGCGCTTTACTTTTAGCGGGTGTAAAGCCAATAAACTGAAAACGATCAGTTGGTAAGCCTGAACAACATACGGCCGTAATTGCAGCACACGCACCTGGAATTGGCGTGACATGCGCACCTTGCTCTCGGCATAAGTTAACCACGGCATAACCTGGATCACTAATCAGCGGTGTGCCGGCATCCGATACCAACGCAATATTTAAACCTTGATTTAGTTGATCAATAATTTGTTGCGCTTTTTGCTTTTCGTTATGGTCATGCAAAGCAAACGTTTTTGCTTTAATCCCAAAATGACTGAGCAACTTGCCGGTGTGGCGAGTGTCTTCAGCAGCGATTAAGTCAACTTGCGATAATGTCGCGATTGCGCGCTGACTTAAATCGTCAAAATTGCCGATTGGGGTGGCTACAATGTAAAGAGTGCCGATTTTCTGTGAATTCTCCTCATTTAACATTGAGGTCTCCTGCGTCAGTCAGTAATATAAGCAAATCGCGTTAACGTATTGGGAAATCATTGTGCGACTTAAACTTGTTAGTCTATTAATCATATTGTCAGGGTTATCGGCCTGTAGTACAACCGAAAAACCGACTAAAACCACTGAAAACCTCAGTTCAGCTAATAGCACCACACAAATTCAAGCGACTGATGCACAATCTATGTACCAAATTGCTTTGAATCGCCAAGGTGCTGATAAAATTCAGCTACTCTACAGTGCTCGTGACGCAGCAATAACTGAACAAAGCTGGCCACTGTTGGAACAAGTGTGTATCGAACTTGAACGTACTCCGAGTGTTGATCAGGTACAAAACAAGCTTTACATCGCATTTGCACAAAAGCAGCAAAACAAGAACACTTTGGCGCTTGAAATCCTCGCCAGTTTAGATTCACAACTAACGCAGCCCGAACACTTTGCATGGCACCAGTATCTAACAGCCAGTATTTACGCATCACAAAATTTACCTAAAGACGCGATGCCTTACTTTTTTAGGGCGTCAGAGACTGCAAGTAAAAATAACTTAACCATACCGCAGTTAAACAAAGGATTATGGGAAAACTTAAAACAGCTTTCATCTTACGCGCTTGAACGCTTTAACCGCGGCTCTGTTGTTCAACAAGGTTGGGTTAATTTAGCTTTATATCATTTAGTGTATTTAGGCGCGCCTGTTGAATTGGATCAGGCAATTAATAATTGGCAGCGACGCTATCCAACTCACCCTGCGATAGATGTATTGCCTAAGAAAGCGGCCGCACTTATAGCTATTGCCCCCTTAGATATTGAACGTTTAGTAGTGCTAATTCCTCAGTCAGGTGCAAATGAACGATTAGGTGATGCATTAAAAGCAGGTATTTTAGGTGCGCTAGATAGCTCACTGATTCAAGAGACCATTTTTATTGATGAAATGCTTAGTCCCTCAGAAATAACAGCTAAGCTTAGCGAGATTAAACCAAACTTTGTGATTGGCCCATTACTCAAAGGTAACATTGATAAACTTGTGGCTAATCAAGCTCTGCAAAGCTATCCAACTTTACATTTAAATTCATTTGATGGCGAACGCACATCAACTCAGCATTATTTCTTTGCACTTAATCCTGAGCATGAAGTTCAGCAAGCGCTGGAACACTTTTTAGCAATGGGTTACCAAAAACCGATGTTGCTTGCGCCAAATAACGGTGCTGGTCAACGGTTAGTTGAGTACTTTAATGTTCAGTGGCAACGCTATAGTGAAACAAAACCAGAAGTCGGTTTATACGATGATAAAAAGGACATGCCTACAACGATAACCAGCTTACTCGAAGTGGATAAATCGAAGGAGCGAATCAGCACAGTAAAATCATTATTTAAACAAGAAGTTGAAAGCGAAACTCGATCTCGTCGTGATATTGATGTTATTTATATCCTAGGTGATGCTATGGAAACCCGTTTGCTCAAACCTTATTTAGATGTAAATGTAAGTACCTTTGCTGAACGGATCCCACTTTACGCAAGTTCAAAAAGTCATAGTAAACAAATTGATAAAACTGATAAAGGTGACCTAGATGGTTTGTACTTTACTGAGTTACCGTGGATGCTAAGTGACCAGATATCAAAGCAAGCCTTACGTCAGCAATATAATACTTTATGGCCTGATCAAGCTGATATAAGCCAACGATTATTTGCGATGGCCTATGACTCCGTAGCAATGCTTAGTGATATTACGCAGTTGAGTATGATCCCTGGTAAGCAGTTCGGTGGTTTAACAGGCCAATTAAGCATTACTAGCGATGGCCAAATTAACCGTCATTTGAATTGGGCTCAATACAAAAACAAGCAAATTAGCGCCGTGCAGCTTAAAACACATGCACCGATCCCATTATTTATGCAAACAGCAAGTGACCAAATGGGGAGTGAGTAGCTATAATCCTGATTTGAGGCCAGCAAAATAAGGATGTTGTGATGTCTTGGTTTAAACAACTATGGCAAAATAGCCGTGAAAAAGGTCAGTATTACGAGTTACAAGCGCAAAAGTATTTAGAAGAGCAAGGTTTAATAGCCATTGAGCGCAACTATAACTGCCCCTACGGCGAACTAGATGTGATAATGCGTGATGGTGATACATTAGTATTTGTTGAAGTGAAGTTTCGCAGTAGCCACATAAAAGGCGGCGCGCTGCATGCACTTGGTAAACAAAAACAGCAACGTTTAAAACGTACAATTTATCATTATTTAGCATTTAAAAAACTGAGTAATCAAGCGCTCAGAATTGACTTTGTCGCAATAACCGGCGAAGTGCCGCAACAACTTAATTGGATAAAAAACGTATTTTAATATGCAAGATACAATAAAAGAAATTTTTACAGAAAGTATTCAAGTGCAGATTGCTGCAGGTGAAGTTTTGCCTAGTGCGTTAGAAAGCGCCGCATTCACAATTGCGCAAAGCTTAATCAATGGTAATAAATTGATTTTTTGCGGCACAGCAAGCTGTCATATGCTGGCTCAACACATGGCTGGTGTGTTGATTAATTTTTATGAAACAGAACGCCCGTGCTTACCTGCAATTGCGTTATCGCAAGAGCATATTAACTTAGGTCAAACGAGCCAAAGTGACGAACAAGATACATTTGCTCGCCAAGTGCGTGCGTTTGCACAACAAGGTGATTTATTGTTGGTACTGGCCATTAATGGTAATGAAAAGAATATTATTTCTGCGGTTGAGGCTGCGTTAACTAAAGATATGAAAGTGATCGTTTTAGTTGGTGATGATGGTGGTGAATTAGCAGGCTTGCTTGGCGCAAATGATGTTGAGATCCGCGTACCATCAAAGCGCCCTAGTCGCATTATAGAGTCACACTTAGTTAACCTTCATTGCCTAAGTGAGCTAATCGATTTAACCCTATTTCCACAGGATGAAAGTTAATGCTCAAGCACTCACTTATTATTATCAGTACCGTTTTATTTTTACAAGGTTGCGCCGTTGCCGTTGTTGCAGGAACTGCTGGCGCAGTAACTGCAGCGAATGATCGCCGAACTTTGGGTTCGCAAATTGATGATAACAACATCGAGATCAAAGCTAACTTATCTATAAATGAGATACCACGCTTAGCAGATCATGCCAATATAAGCGCTGTAAGCGTTAATGGCATTGTTTTATTGATAGGGCAAGTTGCCAATCAAGAAATGAAAAATGAAGCCCATCGTGCGATTGAGACAGTAATAGGCATACGTAAGATCCATAATCAGATTCGTATCGGTTCTAATATTAGCATTAGCACAAAAACACACGATTCGTGGTTAACATCAAAAGTAAAAACAAAGCTACTTACTACCGATAATATTAGTAGTAATAACATCAAAGTAATTACTGAAAATGGCGAAGTTTTCTTAATGGGTTTAGTCTCCAACTCCGAGGCTAACACGGCTGTAAGCGTTGCCCGTAACGTATCTGGTGTTGAACGTGTAATTAAAGTGTTTGAGTATTTGTAAAGGTATCAGGTTCGAGGAGTTTAAAAGCCTTGCAGTTAATATCGCAAAGTTTTTTAATTCCTGTAGGCGGGAGTTTACCTCGCGCATCTTCACTAAAAAACGCGGGGTAAACAATCAACCTTAACCCGCTTCTAGCAGCTCGTCGCCTATGAACTTTAACACCACCTGCGCGGCATAAAGCCCCGCCTACAATAAACCCAAACACCCATACCAATCCCGTAGTCCATAGTTTACCTAGCACTTAGTACCAAGTCACTTCCCTAGCACCTTTGATTTTTACCTTTAATGCGCTTTTATACAGACATAAAAAAACCGCTACTTAGCGGTTTTTTTGTCAATTTACATATTATTTTACAACACGTAAATGCGAGCCTTTTTTGTTATCTGGCTTAGGCGGTGTAGGTTCATCATCAGGGGGGAACCCATCGTCTAAATCAACACTTTCTAGCTCACCTACAAAATCGTCTTCGTCCTCTAAAAACTCATCTGCGGTAAACACTGTGCCTTCTCCGTTTTCGCGGGCATAAATAGCAAGCACTGCACCAATTGGCACATATACTTGCATTGGCTGACCACCAAATCGGGCGCTAAAGCTTAATTGCTGATTATCCATCGAAAACTGCGTGACGGCTGAAGGGCTAATATTAAGCACAATTTGACCATCTTGGATAAACTGTGTTGGTATTTGCACTGCAGGAAAATCAGCGTTTACCACTAAATGTGGCGTACACTGATTATCAACAATCCAATCAAAAAAAGCGCGGAGTAAATAAGGACGATTAGACGTCATTACAAACGGATCTCACGCTCAGCTTCAGTCAAAGAAGCTTGGAATGATTCACGCTCAAATAAACGGATCATGTATTCTTTCATTTCTTTAGAACCAGCACCATTAAGCTCAATACCAAGTTCAGGCAAACGCCATAGTAGTGGTGCTAAGTAGCAATCAACTAAACTGAATTCTTCACTCATAAAGTAAGGAGCTTCAGTAAAGATTGCTGCAACAGCTAGTAATGCTTCTGTCAGCTCTTTACGTGCTTGAGCAGCATCTGCGCCATTGCCATAAACTTTTGCAGCAAGGCTATACCAGTCCGTATCGATACGATGCATCATTAGACGGCTACGGCCACGCATTACCGGATATACAGGCATTAGTGGAGGATGAGGAAAACGTTCATCAAGGTATTCCATGATGATATTTGCCTGATATAAACCTAACTCACGGTCAATCAGTGTTGGCACTGTACCGTAAGGGTTAATTTCATGAAGTGCTTCTGGCAGGTTGTCCTTTTCAGCCAGATGAATATCTACACTTACGCCTTTTTCAGCAAGTACAATACGTACTTGATGGCTATACATACAGTTAGCACCAGAAAAAAGGGTCATTACAGGGCGCTTATTGGCAGCTACGGCCATGCCTACCTCCATTAAATAACAAAAACAGCAATAGGGGCTTAAGCCCCTATTGCAAAATTACCTTTAAATATGTTCAAACTTAATGAACATCTCTCCAGTATTCTTTCTTAAGCATGAATGCCAAGATAAACAGGATAATTAAAAATCCGATTACCTTAAGACCTAACGCTTCTGAATCAAGACGTGAAGGTTCACCCACGTATTCGAGGAAGTTAGTTAAATCACGAGCCGCTTGGTCGTATTCATCCACACTCATTTCGCCCGACCCATCTGTTTCAGTGCCAATAACTTTAGTCACAGTGTGACCATGTTCTTCAACCTGTTCAGTAATAGGTGTTGGTAAGCCTTGCAATTCCTGAAGAACGTGAGGCATACCTACCGATGGGAAAACAATATTGTTTACGCCAAACGGACGAGATTCATCTTTATAAAATGATTTTAAATACGTGTAAATATAATCCGGAGATTTTACACGTGCAATTAGAGTTAGATCCGGCGGAGCCGCACCAAACCATTTTGCTGCATCATCTTTTTCCATTGCATTGGTAATGTGACTACCGACTTTTGAACCATCAAAAATTAATTGTTCAAGACCTACTTCTGTAGGAATCCCGATATCACGAAAAGTACGTTCATAACGCTGATACTCCATTTGGTGACAACCAAGGCAGTAGTTCATGAACAACTTAGCACCACGTTGCAACGAAGGCTGATCAGTTAGGTCATTTCCAGCTTCCATTAATGGAACCGAAGGACCCGCCGCCATTGCCGGCAATACGTTTATTGATAAAGCAAATAAACCGATAATTAGCTTTTTCATCATTTCGTCAACCTCTCTGGCAATGGCTTAGTTTTTTCATTCTTACTGTATACAAACAACAGCACGAAGAACATAAAGTAAGTCACAGTACAGACTTGCGAGATAATCGTTTTCATATCAGTTTGAGGAGTTGCACCCACCCAACCTAATAGAACGAAAGTAACCACAAAACCTGCAATATTCCATTTATGGAAGCCACAACGATAACGAACAGATTTAACTGTACCACGGTCAAGCCAAGGTAATAACGCAAGTACTACAATCGATGCGCCCATCGCAGCAACACCCATAAGTTTATCAGGGATTGCACGTAAGATTGCATAGAATGGCGTAAAGTACCACACTGGGAAAATATGCTCAGGAGTCTTAAGTGGATTTGCTGGCTCAAAGTTTGGCGCTTCTAAAAAGAACCCACCCATCGCTGGCATAAAGAACACAACCCAACAAAAGAAAATTAAGAAACCAACCACACCCACAATATCTTTTACTGTGTAGTAAGGATGGAACGGTATCGCATCAACAATGTCTTTCTTGTCAGTGTAATACTCATGGAATTTAAATTTAGGCTTATCTTCTTCAGCTACAGAGCCTTTCTTACGTTTGATTTCAACACCGTCAGGGTTATTTGAACCCACTTCGTGAAGTGCCACAATATGTAAGAATACTAAGATCACGATAACCAATGGCAATGCAATTACATGCAGTGCAAAGAAGCGGTTAAGCGTCGCACCAGATATTACATAATCACCACGGATCCAAAGCGTTAAGTCATCACCAATAACCGGAATAGCACCGAATAGTGAAATGATTACCTGTGCACCCCAAAACGACATTTGCCCCCAAGGTAATAAATACCCCATGAAAGCTTCAGCCATAAGTGCTAAGAAAATAAACATACCAAACAACCACAGTAATTCACGTGGTTTTTGATAAGAACCATAGATCATACCACGGAACATATGCAGATAAATAACGATGAAGAACGCTGACGCACCCGTTGAGTGCAAATAGCGTAATAACCAGCCGTATTCTACATCACGCATGATGTATTCTACTGACGCAAACGCGCCCTCAGCAGACGGAACATAGTTCATGGTTAACCAAATACCTGTAAGGATTTGGTTTACTAGCATTAACATGGCTAACGAGCCAAAGAAATACCAGAAATTAAAGTTTTTAGGTGCAGGATACTGTGCTATATGCATGTTCCAAACACGTGTCATTGGGATACGATCGTCGATCCAACCAATAATTTTACCAAACATTAGGCTACCCCTCTTTCTTCACCCACTAAAATAGTGGTCTCATCTAGAAAAGTATAAGGTGGTATTTCTAAGTTCAATGGAGCAGGTACCGATTGGAATACACGGCCAGCCATATCAAATTTAGAACCATGACATGGGCAGTAGAAACCGTCATCAGTTCCTTCTACCTTTTCACCAAATCCACCACTTAAAAACTGCGGTGAACATCCTAAATGCGTACAAATACCTACAGCGAGAAATATCTCTGGACGTAATGAACGGTAATCATTTGTTGATGATTCTAATTGTTGTGGCTCTTGCGATTGCGGATCACGAAGTTGACCTTCATGTTCTTTCATCTGCTCAAGCATTTTTGGGGTACGTGATACAACCCATACAGGTTTACCACGCCACTCGACACGTATTAATTGTCCAGGCTCAAGTTTGCTGATATCTACTTCTACAGGCGCACCCGCAGATTTAGCTCGCTCACTTGGATTCCAAGACGCAATAAAAGGAACAGCAGCCCCAGCCGCACCAACACCACCTACAACAGAGGTAGCTATGGTTAAAAAGCGACGTCGGCCATTGTCTACAGGCGCATTGCTCATCCACTTATCTCCACTATGATTCTCAACACTTGCCATATTGAGAACATCAGTTACAGCAGGTTAATTTTTCGAAATTTTAAAATAGAAGCGATCATAATTAAAACCCCTGACTAAAACAAGGTTATTAACAGCCTCATGCTCGAATAATCCCGACTTTATCAACTAATTGACTAAGTTAGCTCGAGCATAGAGCCGTCTCTATGATATGACTTTTACAAAAACAATATACTGACCAAGATCAACCTCACTAAGAGGAAGCAGAAAAACTGCACATGGTGCTGTTGAACTCACTCACATTACTTGCCAGACAATTGTAGCAAAAAAATTCATCAATTAACTGACGGATTTACACTAATTATGATAATTATTGAACTTTTTTTAGAGTTATACGCAGGAAAGGCAGTAGTAGGTTAATTATTAGGCGTATATTTAATACGAGTTTGTTGGTTACTTATAAAAAGTGCGAGTTTTCGAATACTGTAGATTTCTGTTTCAAAGGGTACACTGAGCTTTAAAGTATTCGTGGCGTTCTTTTACCCATGGGTTTCGTGATACTTAACCCACGCTACGGTGTATAGGTTGACACTGTACTACTCGCTAACTTTACTCTCGCTAGCTTTTATAGCTCTAAAAAACAAAAAACCCAGCATAAGCTGGGTTTTTGAATTCTTGATAACGTAAATATTAACGTTTTGAGAACTGTGGACGCTTACGCGCTTTCTTAAGACCCACTTTCTTACGCTCAACTTTACGTGCATCACGTGTAACGAAACCTGCTTTACGAAGTTGTGGACGTAGTGACTCGTCAAACTCCATAAGTGCACGAGTGATACCGTGACGGATAGCACCAGCTTGACCAGTAGTACCACCACCAGAAACGGTGATGTAAAGATCAAACTTTTCAGTCATATCAACAAGCCCTAGAGCTTGATGAACAACCATGCGTGCTGTATCGCGACCAAAATACTCTTCTAAAGAGCGATTGTTGATTACGATGTTACCAGTGCCTGGGCGTAAGAATACGCGAGCACTTGAACTTTTACGACGACCTGTACCGTAGTATTGATTTGCCATGTTAGTGCTCCTTAAATGTCTAGAACCTGAGGCTGTTGTGCAGCATGGTTGTGCTCAGTACCAGTGTAAACCTTAAGTTTACGGTACATTGCGCGGCCTAAAGGACCACGTGGCAACATGCCCTTAACAGCCTTCTCGATGATCATTTCAGGCTTTGCAGCTTGAAGTTTATCAAAAGTAGTAGACTTAAGACCACCTGGAAAACCAGAGTGTGAATAGTACACTTTGTTTTTGAATTTGTTACCAGTTACAGTAACTTTTTCAGCGTTGATAACGATGATATAATCACCAGTATCTACGTGCGGTGTATATTCAACTTTATGCTTACCGCGTAGGCGATGAGCGATTTCAGTAGCGATACGACCTAAAGTTTTACCTTCAGCGTCAACTACATACCAGTCACGTTTTACTGTTTCCGGTTTAGCAACAAACGTTTTCATTTATAAAAATCCAATGTTTTTCAATTAAAACCACAGGTAATTATTATTAATTACCGCTCTAAATGTTTGCTCCAACCCCTTCGAGTTTAAGACTTGTGCGCCATTCAAAAGAGGCTAATCTAATGAAGGCAATAGAACGCAACGTGGCAGACGCGGGAGTATACCAGCACTTTTACCACATTGCTACTCAACGGTTGTTTTTTCCGCAAGAAATTTGTTCTATAAGCTATAAGCTGTAAGCTGTAAGCTGTAAGCTGTAAGCTGTAAGCTGTAAATTTTGTTTGTATTAACTTACGTGTCAAGAAAAGCTTGCCTTAACTGACGGCTCAGACTACGCCAAATGCTCTCTTGCTAAATACTCTAACGACTGCATTTCTTGCAATCGACTAATACAACGCTTGAACTCAAAATTAAGATTTCCTTGCGTGTATAACTCAGTGATTGGTTTTTCTGCTGAGATGATCAATGTTACGTGGCGCTCGTAAAACTCATCGACCAATGCAATAAAGCGACGTGCTGCATCATCATTACTTTGCCCGAGTTGTTTTACGTTCGATAAAATCACCGTATTATATAATCGGCTTATTTCCATGTAATCAACTTGGCTACGTGCGCTTTCACATAGCTCAGCAAAATCAAACATCACAATACAATCGGATACTTTGCGGGTTTTGATCATTCGCCCTTCTATTTGTATAGAAGTATCGAGCTTGCCAGGCTCTGGCGATAGCTTATCAAAATACTCAAACAAGTTTTTATCAGCTTGCTCATCCAACGGGCTATGAAATATCTCAGCCTGCTCCAAAGTACGTAATCGGTAATCAATACCCGAATCCACATTCACAATTTCAGTGTTTGCATTTACGAGTGCTATTGCTGGTAAAAAACGAGCTCGCTGCAGGCCATTGCGATATAATTCGTCAGGCACAATATTGGACGTTGCCACTAAAACGATACCACGAGCAAATAATGCCTCCATTAAACCGCCAAGTAGCATGGCATCTGTGATGTCTTGTACAAAAAATTCGTCAAAGCAGATAATGTCAGTTTCAGCTTTGAGAATATCAGCCACCACTTCAAGTGGATCAGCCGTTTTATTGAGCTTTTTAAGCTCATCGTGAACACGGTGCATAAAGCGATGGAAATGCACGCGCATTTTGCGTGTTCCCGGTAGCGCCTCATAAAAGGTATCGACTAAATAGGTTTTACCGCGACCCACACCACCCCAAAAGTACAAACCTTTTATAGGAGCCGTGCTATCTTTACTAAATAGCTTCGCAAACCAACCTTGAGTCGCAGGTTTTTGAGTCGTTAAATCATCGTATAACCTTTGTAGGTGACGCACTGCATTTTCTTGTGCGGCATCATAAACAAAGTCATCACGCTGTAGATCTTGTTGGTATTTTTGCCAAGGAGTCATAGATTATTACAATAAAACACGGTTTAATTTGCGCAATATATTAACACGCATCGTAACTCGGGGTATATTATCCGCAGCAGAAATTATTTTTGAATATACGCTTTATGCGTAATTTTAGTTATTTTCCCAAAGGGGTAGAATTTATGGGTACAGTTACTTGGATCGGCATTATTATTATTGTGGCAGTTGCGGCGTTTTTCCTCGGCGCATTTGTAACTAAAAAGCAATTTAAACAAGATGAGCTAGAACAACAGGCTGAACAGGCAAAAAATGCACTTGAGCAATACCGTCAAGATGTTGCCGATCATCTAGCAAGTACAGGTAAGCTCGTTAATAAGATGAAAGACAATTATGATCAGCTACTTGATCACGTTGAAGAAACAAACAAATTACTCGTTAATGATAAAAAGCAGCACCCTGCTGAACCATTTTTCTCAAAAGAAACCACAGAACAATTACAACGCTCATTAAAAGAGCGTCAGAGCGATCGCTCATCAGCTCATGCACAACCAGCTGACTATGTATCAGGTGAGTCAGGGTTATTTGCAGGCGAGAATAAAGAGCCTGAATCAGCGAAAGCGTCTTAGGGCGCGTTGACCTTTCGTGATTGATTTTGCAGCAGTATGTTTGGTATTTAGGCAAGGCAGAGCCTATGCAGTGTGGTTGTTCCCCATAAATAAGCGATAACGCAGTATAAATGCCAAACATGCGCTGCCCAAAGGGTTCTTCCTAGGGGCGATTGACTCTTTGTTGCTCGGTTTTTACTTAGCCCGCTAGGTTACAAACCTCGCGCCGCGATTAAATAGCCCCTAGATTGAACAAATTTCAATCCACAAAGGTCAACACGCCCTAGTAATTTCAAATATTCTAAAGTGTCTTGATGAACTTTTATTTGACCCCATAGTCTGTAGATAGAGCAGCTTATGTTTTATATGCATACCTAAAGACACTGAAATATATTTTCCAGTGCATTAGATACAACATTGATAAAAGGCTGCATTTGCAGCCTTTTTTGTGTGTGCTTTTTCTGTAAAGTGGAGTAAACCCTGACTATGAAAATGAAATTATCGTTAATCAGTGCAGCTATGGTATCTGCCAGCTTGTTATTAACCCCTGCAATCTCAGTGGCTAAAATGCCTATCGCAGTAAATGGTCAACAATTACCAACTTTAGCGCCCATGCTAGAACAAATAACGCCTGGTGTTGTCAGTATCCAAGTATCTGGTTCAAAAGAAGTGCGCCGTCGCGGTGACCCGCTCGACTTCTTTTTTGGCAATCCCCAACCGCGCAGCCAAAAGCGCCAATTTAGCGGTTTAGGCTCCGGTGTAATTATTGACGCCAAAGAAGGTTACGTTGTTACAAACAACCATGTAGTACAAGATGCGCAAACCATGCTTGTTACGCTTGAAGATGGCCGCGAATATGAAGCGAAGAAAATTGGCAGCGATAAAGAATCCGATATCGCCCTTTTACAAATAGATGCAGAAGACTTAATCGAAGTGAAACTTGCTAACTCTGATCAACTTCGCGTTGGTGACTTTGCGGTGGCGATTGGTAACCCATTTGGCTTGAGTCATACGGTAACATCAGGAATCGTTAGCGCTCTTGGCCGCAGCGGCTTAAATATAGAAGGCTACGAAGACTTCATTCAAACTGATGCAGCTATAAACCAAGGTAATTCCGGTGGCGCATTGGTTAACTTAAATGGCGAGTTGATTGGTATTAATACCGCTATTTTAGGCGCATCTGGTGGCAATGTAGGGATTGGCTTTGCAATTCCTTCCAATATGATGAAAAACCTCGTCGATCAAATTGTTGAACATGGCGAAGTACGTAGAGGCTCATTAGGTATATCTGGCCGCCCTCTCGATGCAGGCCTTGCCAAAGCGCAAAAGCTAGATGTAAAACAAGGTGCTTATGTGATGAAGGTCACTGATGATTCAGCTGCAAGTAAAGCAGGGATCCAAGCAGGTGATGTAATTGTTAGTATAGATGGCACAGATATAAGTGGCTTCCATGAGCTACGCAGTAAAATTGCGACTCTGGGCGAAGGTAAAAAAGTTAAATTGGGAATTTATCGCGATGGTAAAATCAAAACGATAAAAGTAACTCTTGATGGTGCAGCAGGTCTAACAGCCGCTGGTGACGAACTACATCCTGCATTCCAAGGTGCAACTCTCGAAAGCGTACAGAAAAATGGCGCTAAAGGAATTGAATTAACATCTGTCGATCCTCGTTCTCCATCAGCAAGAGTGGGACTTGAGGAAGGCGACATTATTATGCAAGTGAATCGTCAACGCGTCGAATCGATTCGTGATATGAACAAAATCATCGAAAACACCAAGGGAAATATTGTGCTTGGCGTAAAACGAGGCCGCGAATCTGTATTTGTACTCATTCAGTAAGCAATAAACACATTTAATAACATAAAAAATAACAGTGGCACTTGCCGCTGTTATTTTTTTTGTGCCATCATAAAGGGAATGCCCACTAATAATAAGAAAACCGTGCTGAAATTCTTTAAGTTTGTCCTTCCACCACTTTTTGCAGGCCTTGGGATTGCGTTTTTAGTGGTGTTTTTTAGCCCTAATATGCGAGCGTCACTATTACCTAACGTCCCCTTGCCCAGCGCAATGAGTGCACAACATCTTAGCTTTGCTGATGCAGTGCAACGTGCTGCACCTTCTGTTGTCACTATCTTTTCAGAAAGCATTTCTAGCCAACCTCGTTATAAGCGCCAAAATACCGTAAGGGAGTTAGGTTCAGGGGTAATAATGTCTAGTGACGGGTACATTTTAACGAACTATCATGTCATTAATAATGCTGATCAAATTATTGTAATTTTAACCGATGGCCGACGCTTTTTTGATGTGCAGTTAATTGGCTTTGATACCATTACTGATTTAGCGTTATTAAAAATTAATGTAGAGCATTTGCCTGTTATTCCAATCAGTGAGCGATTCTCGCCCCGCGTTGGTGATGTAGTGCTGGCAATAGGTAACCCATTAAACCTTGGCCAAACAATTACCCAAGGGATTATAAGTGCTACAGGTAAGCAAAAAATCACCGATAGCCCCTATAATAACCTGCTACAAATGGATGCTGCGATTAATGTCGGTAATTCAGGTGGTGCACTGGTTAATTCTAATGGCGACTTGGTAGGCATTACTTCCGCACAATTTAAAACCCGTGAGAATTTAGATATTCAGGGTATTTTCTTTGCTGTGCCTTATTCATTGGCGAAAGAAGTTATGGATAAACTGATCCGCCATGGTCGTGTTGTTAGAGGTTACTTAGGCTTTACGGGTACTGCCGTAGATACGACTGGCAAAGAAGTAAGTGATAACTTTACACCGGTTTCAGGGCTGCGTATTACTAATTTAGACCCGTTAGGTCCAGCATGGCAAGCGGGCATCAAAGAGCAAGATATTGTTATTAAAATTGCGGGGGTGAGCGTATCTAACCCACAACAAACATTGAGTACCATAGGAAACTCAGAACCCGGTGAAAAAATTGAGTTTGAGCTTTATCGTGACGGAAAAATTCAAAAAGTAATGCTGACAGTTGCAGAGCTAGAAACCAAGTTATAAAAACCTAGGGTCCTAGGGTCCTAGGGTCCTAGGGTCCTAGGACCCTAGAACAACTTAACTACTTCTACGTTTAATATTTGCACCCAACGCACTCAGCTTATCTTCGATACGCTGATAACCACGATCTACATGATAAATACGGTCAACAACCGTTTCACCTTGCGCAACAATACCGGTCAAAATTAAGCTTGCAGATGCACGTAAGTCAGTTGCCATTACCTGTGCGCCGCTCAAGCTTTTAGTGTCGCCACAAATTGCAGTGTTACCTTCTAAGCGAATATTAGCGCCCATACGTTGCAGTTCAGGGACATGCATAAAGCGGTTTTCAAAAATCGTTTCTGTGATTGTTGCGCTGCCATTTGCAACCACATTTAACGCGGTAAACTGGGCTTGCATATCAGTTGGAAAACCCGGATGAGGCATGGTTTTGATATTAACTGCTTTTAACTCGCGGCCACGCATATCTAAATAAATGCTATCGCTATGAACTTCGACTAATGCATTAGCGGCGCGTAATTTTTCAATGACTGGCTCAAGGCTATGAAAATCAGTTAACTTACATAACACTTCGCCGCCAGCCATCGCTGCGGCAACCAAAAACGTACCGGTTTCAATGCGATCAGGTAAAATGCGGTGTTCACACCCACTTAGCTTTTCGACACCTTCAACTTCAATACGACTAGTGCCTGCTCCGGTGATTTTTGCACCCATTGCAGTTAAGCAAGTAGCTAAATCAACAATCTCAGGTTCACGAGCCGCATTCTCTAATACTGTTTTACCATCAGCAAGCGTTGCCGCCATTAATAAGTTTTCAGTGGCTCCGACGCTAACCATTTCCATATAAATTTCAGCGCCTTTGAGTCGCCCATCAACGGTGGCATTGATATAACCATTTTCAACGTTAATCGTCGCGCCCATGCGCTCTAAACCTTGAATATGAATATCAACTGGGCGCGCACCAATAGCGCAACCACCAGGCAATGATACCTGCGCTTGACCAAAACGAGCAACCAAAGGTCCAAGTGCAAGCACTGATGCACGCATTTGTTTAACAAGCTCATAAGGGGCAAGTGTTTTATCAACTTTGCCACCATCAATTATAAGCTGATCGCCATGCCATTGTATTTCTGCGCCAAGCGTTTTTAATAGTGCTTCAGTAGTGCCGATATCACGTAAGCGAGGGACATTGTTAAATGTGCTTTTACCGTGTGCTAACAATGCAGCAAATAAAATAGGTAAAGCTGCATTTTTAGCGCCTGAAATAGTGACTTCACCGGCAAGCCCGGTTCCACCCTGAATTACAAATTGATCCATGAGGAAACCTTTTTATTGAGGTAAAATGAATTTTTGTTCGCGCTTCCACTCTGTCGGGGTAAAAGCCCGAATCGATACCGCATGGATCGTGCCGTCAGAAATCGTATTCATTAACGGGCCATAAACTAGCTGTTGTTTTTTTACACGGCTTAATCCGTCAAAACATTCACCTACAGCAATCACTTCATAATGACTACCGTTGGCTTTAACATGTACTTCGGCTAATTGCAGTTCGTCGCGCAATAAAGTTTCAACTTGGCTAGTTTCCATAACTCTCACTCAAATAGGTTTGTGACCTGCCCCAACTGCATTAATTTTTGCAATTGTTCAGGGATATTTTGCAATTCAAGGCGTATGCCTTGTTGCTTTAATTCTGCGAAAGAGTGAATTAACCAAGCTAAGCCCGCCGTGTCAACCCTAGATACATCAGAAAGGTCAAAATACCATGTTTTATGGTTACTTTGTGAGTGTTTATTAACAAGTGGTTCAGCTGAAATTGAATTTCGGGTCAATTCTCCACTGACCCGAAACTGCGCATCACTGAGTTTCGTGACGGTGACTTTACTCATCACCACCTTCACCTCTAAACTGCACTGGTAATGTGCTTTTTTGCTCTAGTAAGTTACTTACATGCTCAATACCTTGCTGGCGCAAGATACCTTGAAATTCACTTTGCTTGGCATCTAGTAAGCTAATACCTTCAGCAACCATATCATAAGCACGCCATTCACCGCTTCTATCTTCACGTACTTTGAAATCTATTTTGATTTCTGGCTTGCCCGACTCAACAATTTTAGTTTTAACTAATACGACGTCTTGTCCTGCAAACGCTTTACTTTGGCCAAACTCAACTTGCTGATTAGTGTATTGAGTAAAAACCCCCGCATAAGTCGCGACTAAATACTGCTGAAAAACATCAATAAAACGTTTAATGTCTTCAACTGCTTGCTTTTGCTCTGCTGGATCTTTAATTGCACGCACTTTTGATACATGACTGCCTAGTACACGTAATGCCGCATACTTGTAATCTATATAAGGCATAAGCTCTTCACTAACAATCACACGCAGGTGCTCGTTGTCTTGTTTAATTAAAGCCTGATCGCGCGTAATACGCTGAAAAGTGTTATCAGATACTTGGCGGACCATTTTATATGGGTCTTTCAAATCAACTGCATCACTGGCTACACTAACGGCGCTGACGGTCAACGCTAAAACCATTAAAAACTTTTTAAACATAATAAATTACTCGCCACCTTGATTGAATAAAAACTGCCCAATTAACTCTTCAAGCACTAATGCAGACTTAGTATCAGTGATGTAATCACCATCATTTAGTGCCTTACTTTCCACACCAAATAATTCATCTAATCCTAAATCTTGATCGTTACTGGTTACTTCCTGACCCATACAGCGCTGCTCTGCAGATTTAGGCGCTATCACTGGGTTAATACCTAAATACTGCTCGCCTAAAATACCTGACGTTAAAATAGAAACCGAACTGGTATCTGAAAAGCGACACTGATATAGGGCATCTATTGTCATATCTACCACAGGTAAAAACTCCTGAGGATGAACCGAGATAGCTTCAACACGGCCAATAACAACACCACCGACCTTGATTGGCGCACGTGCTTTTAATGAGCCAATATTTTCAAATTTAGCTTTTAACTGATAGGTTTCACCGCTACCGCTAATCCCTGCGTTTGCGACCTTTAATGCCAACATGGCAAATGCAGCAATTCCTAACGCTACAAAAAAGCCAACTAAAATTTCTAATTTCCGTGAATTCATTATTTATACCTTTATTAGTTGGTAAACATTACCGCAGTCAAAATAAAATCAAACCCTAAAACAGCCAAAGATGAGTGCACAACCGTTTCTGTCGTTGCTTTACTGATCCCCTCTGAAGTCGGTGTGCAGTCATATCCTTTATAAAGTGCTATCCAAGTAACGACGATGGCAAATACAAAACTTTTTATCATGCCATTTAAAATATCTTGTTGGAACGACACTTGAGATTGCATAATTGACCAAAAGCTACCAGTATCTACGCCTAGCCAATCAACACCAACAAGATGCGCACCAATTATTGCTACCGCAGAGAAAATTAATGCCAGTAATGGCATGCTGATAAAGCCAGCCCAAAAACGCGGCGCAATAATACGTTTAAGCGGATCAATTGCCATCATTTCAAGGCTCGATAATTGCTCTGTCGCTTTCATCAACCCTATTTCGGCGGTTAATGCACTACCTGCGCGCCCAGCAAATAATAATGCGGTCACTACCGGGCCTAATTCTCGTAATAAGCTCAATGCCACTAACGGGCCCAAGCTATCTTCTGCACCGTAGCCCACCAAAACCGTATAACCTTGCAGCGCAAGCACCATACCTATAAATAGCCCTGACACCATAATAATCAGCAGTGACTGCGAACCTATCATGTATAACTGACGAATTAATAGCGGGGTACCTTTTCTAAAGTTAGGTATATTCCACAAGGCACCAACTAACATTTGCGTTGAACGCCCTAACGCCGCAAAACGACCTAAAGCTTTATGGCCTAGCTTTTGAAGTAAATCAAACATCAGCTATGCACTCCGAGTAACTCTTCATCGTATGGTTGAGCAGGAAAATGAAATGGCACTGGACCATCTGACAAGCCTTTTAAAAATTGTTGCACTAACGGTGATTCATGATTACGCATTTCATCAGGCGTGCCACACCCTATTACGCCTTGATCAGCAATAATGATCACGTGGTCAGCAATGCTCATCACTTCAGTAACATCATGAGTCACTATCAACGATGACAAACCTAACACCTGGTTTAACGACTTAATCAATTTCACCAATACTCCCATTGAGATTGGATCTTGCCCTGCAAATGGCTCGTCATACATTATCAACTCAGGATCAAGCGCAATTGAACGTGCCAGCGCTGCTCGGCGTGCCATACCACCTGATAATTCTGAAGGCATAAGATCTTGTGCGCCACGCAAGCCCACAGCCTGCAACTTCATTAATACAACAAGGCGAATTAAATCTTCACTTAAGCGGGTATGTTCTCGTAGTGGAAACGCGATATTGTCAAACACTGACATATCGGTAAACAATGCTCCACTTTGAAATAACATGCTCATTTTGGTTCGCGCAGCATAAAGCTCTTTACGCGACATGGTCGGGATATTATCGCCTTCAAACAAAATAGTGCCATTATCTGGTTTTAACTGACCGCCAATCAAACGTAGCATCGTCGTTTTACCAATGCCGCTAGGGCCCATAATCGCCGTTATTTTGCCTTTTGGAACACTGAAACTCATATTTTTATATATGCTTCTGTTGCCCCGTGAAAAGCTCACATCCTTGATTTCTACTATTGGTTGCGACAAGTCGCTCTCCATTACTATTTTCCTAGTTTTGCTATTTTAAGGGTTTTTCCACCAAGATGGAAAAAACAAATCGTAAAATTTTGTAATATTTCATGTAAAAGTAACCTAGCTTACATATTCACCTCTAAATACCTCCTTACTACGTTACTTTTAAAGGCAAATCTAACAAGTTGACCTGATTCTTTTATTTATACTTTCAGGTTCGCTTTTGTTACTATTTGCAGCCATCTCATTTTGAATAATTGGCGTAAAATAATGGTGACATCATTTGTCATTTTAATTCTGGGTTTTGCAGCTCTGGTCTGGAGTGCTGATCGCTTTGTTTACGGTGCTGCTGCATTAGCTAAAAACTTAGGGATCCCTACTTTAATTATCGGTTTAACGGTTGTTGCAATGGGCTCATCCGCACCTGAAATGATGGTGTCTGCCTCTGCTGCACTCGCGGGTAAAACAGACACAGCTGTGGGTAATGCCGTAGGGTCAAATATCACCAATATTCTTTTAGTACTTGGCATTACAGCATTATTCAGACCTTTATGTGTTTCTTCAACAACTTTAAAGCGTGAAATGCCCCTTGTGCTGTTAGTGTCAGTTGCTGCTTGGTATATTTTTTCTGATAACTATTTTTCATTTTTTGAAGGTATTGCGCTAATCATTGGCTTTGTTATATTTATTGTCGGTCTTATTTTTGTATCTATTCGAGCAAAAAACGAAGCAGATGACCCGTTTGTAAGCGAAGCATGTGAAGATGTGCCTGACAATGTAACAACTAAGTCGGCGCTTTTTTGGTTAGTCATTGGCATGATATTACTGCCAATCAGTTCGCATTTTTTAGTTGGTTCAGCCGTTGACATAGCACAGTACTTTGGTTTGAGTGACTTAGTTATCGGTCTAACAATTATTGCCATTGGTACAAGCTTGCCAGAACTTGCAGCATGTATTGCTGGGGTCCTTAAAAAAGAAGATGACTTAGCTTTAGGTAATATCGTTGGTTCAAACTTATTTAACATATTAGCCGTATTGCCACTGGCTGGTATTATAAACCCATCGATCATTGACCCTTCAGCAGCAAACCGCGATGCATTAATAATGATTGGTGCAACCATCGCATTAATTGCCATGTCCTTGAGTTTTAGAGGGTCACGACGTATTACTCGAGTAGAAGGTGGCATATTACTGATCTCATTTTTAGTATACCAAGGTTATATTTTCAGCCAAGTTGCTTAATGCACCTCATAAAATGGATAACACAATGACGCAGTTAAATTTTATTGAACAAGGTAAACGAGTCCTTGAAATAGAACGCCAAGCCCTTGCTGATATTGCTCAATACCTTGATCATAATTTTAATCAAGCCTGCCAACTAATGTATCAATGCAGCGGTCGGATTATTGTCGTAGGCATGGGTAAATCTGGCCATATTGGTAATAAAATAGCGGCAACGTTAGCCAGCACAGGTACCCCTGCTTTTTTTGTACATCCAGGAGAGGCAAGCCACGGCGATTTAGGTATGATCACACGTGATGATGTGGTTATTCTTATCTCTAATTCAGGTGAAACCAGTGAAGTATTAAACATTATCCCGGTCATAAAGCGCCTTGGTGCAAAAATGATCGCAATGACCGGCAATCCTGACTCATCAATGGCTACATGGGCTGATGTTCACGTATGCGTTAAAGTAAGCCAAGAAGCATGCCCGCTTGGCCTTGCCCCAACAGCAAGCACAACAGCCACGCTTGCTATGGGGGATGCAATGGCAGTTGCCCTACTGGAAACGCGAGGTTTTACTGCTGACGACTTTGCACTATCACACCCTGGTGGAAGTTTAGGCAAACGCTTATTGCTGTGCTTAAAAGATATTATGCATACTGGCAATACAACGCCTATCATCAAAGACACGCAATGTATTAAAGACGCGTTAATTGAAATGTCGGCTAAAGGCTTGGGCATGACCGCTATAGTTGATAATTCGGGTCAACTTGCTGGCTTGTTCACAGATGGTGATTTGCGCCGAATTTTAGAGCAACGAATTGATATTCACAGTACTTTAATTAGTCACGTAATGACCCGTTCTTGCACAACCGCTACAGCCGATATGCTAGCAGCCGAGGCGCTTAATATCATGGAGAATAAACGCATTAATGGCTTAATTGTCATTGATGAAAATCACCACCCTATTGGCGCACTTAACATGCAAGATTTGCTAAAAGCAGGAGTTTTATAATGCAATTTGCAGACTTATACCAACCACTTTCAGACGATGCGCAAACCCGCGCCAAAAAAGTTAAATTACTTATTTGTGATATTGACGGGGTATTCTCTGATGGCCGTATTTATCTTGGTAACCAAGGTGAAGAACTAAAAGCCTTCAATACTAAAGACGGTTTTGGTATCAAAGCGCTTATCAATAGTGGTTTTGAAGTAGCCGTGATCACAGGCCGCCATTCACAGATAGTTCAGCAACGAATGACTAGCCTAACTGTACCGCATATCTACCAAGGCCAAGAAAACAAGTTGCACGCTTATCAAGAGCTAAAAGATAAACTCCAGTTAAGTGACGAACAAATTGCCTATATCGGCGATGACGGTCCTGATTTACCGGTTATGGAACTGGTTGGCTTTGCAGTTGCTGTAAATGACGCACACCCGCTAATTAAGCGACTATCACATTACACAACAATGCTACCCGGTGGCTTTGGTGCAGTACGCGAGCTAACTGACCTATTAATGCTAGTTAATGGAAAACCATTGACCAGTGAAGGGACTAGCTCATGAATAGTGCGCGTTTAATATTAAGCGTATTATTTATAGGTTTTATGGCGTGGTTGTGGCTCCCGTACTTTAGCCAAACAACGACCACGGTAAAAAATCAAGAAGATGTGATAGCAAAACCTGATTATACCGCGGTCGAATTAAAGCAAACCGCATTTGATGAGCAAGGTAAAATTAGCCACAAAGTAACCGCAGCAAAAATGGAACTTTATCAGCAGTTAGGATTTACTTACTTTGAAAAGCCTATTTTTACTTTATATAATCAACAGCAAACGTGGCAAATCAATGCGCAAGAAGCCACATTATATGAAAATAACCAGTTGATTTTAGAAGGCAATGTTGTTGCTAAAAATCTCACAAACAACGCAATGATTAAGCATATTAATGCCGATAATATCTTGGTTGATATTGAACAACAAACCATGAGTTCAGAACAGCCTGTTGAATTAATCGGACCAAATTTAAAGACCACCGGACGCGGCCTTAGAGCCGACTTAAAAGCCGAAGTGGTAGAACTTATTAACCATACGCGAACCATATATTATGACCAATAAATTTGCTCACTTACTTGTAATACCTAGCTTGTTCATTGCCCTTTCAAGCTTTGCTGAAGGTACTCTTCCACTTGCAGAACAAGTATCGATAAGCGCTGATAAACAGCTTGCACAGCTGAAAAAAAATGTCGGTATTTTTGAAAAAAACGTAGAGATAATCCATGGTAATCGTCGTATCACAGCTGATCACCTAGAAGTGCACAAACGTGAAGATTTAGGTGATAATAAGCAGCTGCTTGTTGCCACTGGAAGCCCTGCATACTTTGAAGAAAAACAAACAGATGGCACAATTATGAGCGCCAGCGCCAATGAGGTTCGTTACGATGTTGATAAACGCTATTTAACTTTAATCGGTAACGCCCAAGTCACTCAAGCAGGTCAAAAGATTAATGCCAAAAGTATTACATACGACATGGACCAACAATTAATTAGCGCTGAAAAAGATGAAAATTCAGACGAACGAGTGCATACAATATTAGTCCCAGTAAACACTAAAAAAGATAACGAAAAAGGTCAGCCATGAGCACATTAAAAGCTGAGTTTTTAGCAAAAAGTTATAAAGGCCGCCAAGTAGTAAAAAATGTAGGCTTAGAAGTCAGCGCTGGCAGCATTGTTGGCTTACTTGGCCCTAATGGCGCAGGCAAAACCACCACTTTTTACATGATTGTAGGATTAGTGCCAAGCGACAAAGGTCAAATAAGCATAGATGATAACGACATCACCTTATTGCCAATGCACAGCCGTGCACGTTTAGGGATTGGCTATTTACCGCAAGAATCTTCGATATTTCGCAAACTGACCGTTTACCAAAACCTGATGGCGATACTCGAAACCCGTAAAGAGCTAAATAAACAAGCTCGTGAAGAAGCGCTTGATGGCTTACTTGATGAATTTAGCATTCAGCACATCCGTGATAGTCAAGGTATGGCATTATCTGGTGGTGAACGCCGTCGCGTTGAAATTGCTCGCGCTTTAGCCGCAAACCCTAAATTTATCCTGTTAGATGAGCCTTTTGCTGGCGTTGATCCTATTTCGGTGTTAGATATAAAGAAGATTATTGAACATCTTAAAAACCGTGGGATAGGCGTACTTATTACCGACCACAATGTACGAGAAACCCTTGATGTTTGTGAAAAAGCCTACATAGTTTCTCATGGGGAGTTAATTGCATCAGGCACTCCTGAGCATGTACTTGCCGACCAAACAGTCCGCGACGTTTATTTGGGTGAGCAATTTAGGCTATAAAGCCACGCCCGGCTAAGGTTCTGCTAGACTTAATTATGACAACAATAAAAGGATTGTTAGAGATACATGAGGCAATCACTCCAGCTGCGCATGGGCCAGCAACTTACAATGACACCACAACTACAACAAGCTATTCGTTTGTTGCAGTTGAGCACATTAGATCTTCAACAAGAGATCCAAGAAGCACTAGATAGCAATCCATTACTTGAGGTCGATGAAAATGACTTTGGTGATGAATCAGGTGGTAAGAACGAACAAAAACAAGATACTGATGATCAAACTGTCAGTGCCTCTGCTGATGACACGCCAAGTGAATACGAACAAGAAAGCAGTGAAGCGCTAGCAAAAGATACCGTAAGCGACGAAATGGCGATGGATGTTACATGGGATGAATACATGAGCGCCGCACCAAGCTCTTCATCAGGGCCAATGCCTGAAGATGAATCTATTTATCAAGGCGCTTCATCTGAAACCCTCCACGATCACCTTATGTGGCAACTACAGCTGACACATTTTAGTCCGACTGACGAAGCTATCGCGATAGCCATTGTCGAAGCGGTTGATGACTCAGGTATTCTTACATTAAGCTGTGAAGACATTGCTGAAAGCCTAAACAAAGGTAATAACGAAGAAGAAATTGAACTTGATGAAGTTCAAGCGGTATTAAAGCGTATTCAGTTATTTGATCCGGTCGGTATTGCTGCACGCAGCCTACCTGAATGTTTATGTATTCAGCTAAATCAATTTGATCCTGCAACGCCTTGGATTAGCGAAACAAAAATGATTTTAACTGATCATATCGATTTATTAGCTAGTCGCGACTATCGTACTTTGATGAAAAAGACTAAGCTAAAGGAAGATGAACTAAAAGAAGTAATGACACTCATCCACAGCCTTAATCCAAAGCCTGCGGATACCATAGTTCGAGAAGAGTCAGAGTACGTTATTCCCGACGTGTCAGTGAAAAAAATTAAAGGCCGCTGGGTGGTAGAGCTCAACCCTGATAGCATGCCAAAAATTAGAGTTAACAGCCAATATGCGGCGATGTCGCGCTCTGTAAAATCGAGCACTGACAGCCAATTTATTCGCTCTCATTTACAAGAAGCTAAATGGTTTATAAAAAGCCTAGAAAGTCGTAATGACACATTACTCAAAGTAACGAACTGCATTGTTAAACAGCAGCAAGGTTTTTTTGAGCATGGCCCCGAGGCTATGCGACCTATGGTATTAAACGATGTTGCTGAAATGGTTGAAATGCATGAATCAACAATCTCCCGGGTAACAACCCAGAAGTACATGCATACACCACGTGGTATTTTTGAGTTAAAGTATTTTTTCTCAAGCCATGTCAGTACCGAAAATGGCGGAGAATGCTCATCGACAGCAATTCGTGCACTCATAAAAAAATTGATTGCAGCAGAAAACTCAGCTAAACCATTGAGTGATAGTAAAATTGCAGATATATTGGCAGAGCAAGGTATCAAAGTAGCTAGACGAACAATAGCAAAGTACCGTGAATCGCTAGCTATTCCACCGTCAAATCAACGTAAAAGCTTGATTTAAGGCGTAAAACCACAAGAAGGAAAATGCTTATGCAACTAAATTTAACTGGTCGTCACGTAGAAATTACTGATTCATTAAGAGACTATGTAAACAATAAGTTTGCGAAGCTTGAGAGGCATTTTGATCACATCAACAATGTCCATGTTATTCTTGACGTAGAAAAGCTCAACCAAAAAGCAGAAGCAACATTACATGTCAGTGGCGCAGAGCTATTTGCCTCAACGCAGCACCAGGACATGTATGCCGCGATTGACGGGCTCATCGATAAACTCGACCGTCAAGTTATCAAACACAAAGAGAAGCACGCTCGACACTAACACTATGAAACTAAGTTCACTTACTTGTCAGGACTGCAGTAAAGCTGCGGTCCTTTTTAATAGCAAAAAACGTATCCTCGAATTTATCAGCCAATTGGCTCATGAACGGCTTCCTCACTTATCACAACAAGACATATTGAGTGCTCTATTAAATAGAGAAAAATTAGGTAGTACAGGTATTGGCCGTGGTATCGCGATCCCGCATGGTCGCATGAGTGGCGCACAAGAACCACTCGCTTTAATTTTAGTAAGCGAACAACCAATCAATTTTGATGCCATTGATAATCGCCCCGTCGATATTTTTGTTGCACTCATCGTACCTGATGGTGACAGTGAACTTCATTTAAAGACGTTAGCTACAATTGCTGATAAACTCAACGACAAAGAGTTTTGTAAACAAATACGTAGCGCAAAAACAGACCAAGATCTATATCAAGTCATTGTTGAACAGTCGTAGTTAAAAGAAGGAGAGTTTACATGGAATTAATTATCATCAGTGGGCGCTCAGGGTCAGGTAAATCTGTCGCTTTGCGTGTATTAGAAGACCTTGGCTATTATTGTGTTGATAATATCCCTGTAAACTTATTACCGTCGTTAGTACGCAGTGTATCTGATAACTACGATAAGATTGCCGTCAGTATTGATGTGCGTAACTTACCCAAAGAACAGCAAGAGTTTAATGATATTCTTGAGTATCTTCCGGGGTTTGCAAACCCAACTCTATTTTATCTAGACAGTGACGACCAAACGCTCATTAAGCGCTTTTCTGAAACACGCCGTTTACACCCACTTTCTTTAGATTCACTGCCACTTGATTTAGCCATTAAACAAGAAAAAGTGCTATTAGATGTACTCATTACCCGCGCCGACTTTATTCTTGATACAACCGATTTAAGTGTCCACCAGCTGGCTGAATCAATTCGCGAAAAAATCTTAGGCAAAAAAGATAAAAAACTGATCATTACATTTGAGTCATTTGGTTTTAAGCATGGCATTCCTAAGGGAGCTGATTATGTATTTGATGCGCGCTTTTTACCAAACCCACACTGGGAACCTGAATTAAAGCCACTAACAGGGCTTGATCAACCGGTAAAAGATTATTTAGCGAGTCACAGCATAGTGCAAAAATTCACATGGCAAATTCAAACTTTTATGCAAACATGGTTACCACACCTTGAACGCAATAATCGTAGCTACTTAACAATTGCAATCGGCTGTACCGGTGGACAACATCGTTCAGTGTATTTAGCACAAACCATTGGCGAAAGCTTTGCAATGAGCCATAGTAATGTGAAGATTCGCCATCGCGAACAAGAATAAACGAAGAGAAACCAATGCGTTTAGAAGATACATTTTTAATAGAAAATAAGCTTGGTTTACACGCCCGTGCAGCCAGTGTATTAGCGCAACTAGCCGTGCAGTTCGATGCCAGTATTACGCTTCATCAAGATAACAAAAAAGCCGCTGGAGATAGCGTATTAGGCTTAATGTTACTTGAAAGTAGCCAAGGAAAAGAAGTAAAAGTAGTGTGCGAAGGCCCCGATGCAGAACCCGCACTAGCGGCAATAGGGCAACTTATTGCACAGAAATTTAACGAGCAAGAATAGCTCGTAGTATCGCTTTACAAATTGCGATAAACTGAATAAGCATGTTGGTTATAACAATCAGCCTGCTTAATTATCGAAGTCTACCCTACCCTAAAAGTGTATTAATTATTTAAGGACGCCAATGCCTGAAGCTTTTGAACAAGATTACCCACTACAACAACTAAAACAAGTGACTAAGTCACTTAACAGTGGTCAGTTTGTTCAAGTTAGGCGTATGTTGGCAAAAACAGCTCCATGTGACACCGCATTACTGCTTGAGTCATCCCCCCATAAAACTCGTACCCAACTATGGCAACTAGTTGACCCTGATGTTCAAGGTGACGTACTCGAAGAACTCTCAGAAGATGTTCGTTTAGGTATTATCGCCCAAATGGAACCGGAGCATATTGCTGCGGCCACTGAAGACATGGGGCATGATGATTTAGGTGAAGTGCTAAGGAGCCTGCCTGACACTGTTTATCAAGACGTTGTTAGCGCAATGGATAGCCAAGACAGAGAACGCGCAACGCAAGCTCTTTCATATCAAGAGCGCTCTGCTGGTGCGCTGATGAATACAGATACCGTAACCATTCGTCCAGATGTCACTATCGACGTGGTACTTCGTTATTTACGCTTAAGAGGTGAACTACCAGAGGGCACCGATGACCTTTATGTCGTTGATAAAAACAACTGCTTTATAGGTGCTATGTCACTAACCACATTATTGACTAATTCGCCGGATAAGATCATTCGTGATTTTATGGATGAAGATT
Source organism: Pseudoalteromonas sp. NEC-BIFX-2020_015 (assembly GCF_012952265.1). Lineage (NCBI taxonomy): Bacteria > Pseudomonadati > Pseudomonadota > Gammaproteobacteria > Alteromonadales > Pseudoalteromonadaceae > Pseudoalteromonas > Pseudoalteromonas sp. NEC-BIFX-2020_015. The sequence goes on along the minus strand of NZ_JABCJL010000024.1, from coordinate 25,239 downwards.
GTGAGTCCATTCCTATTTCAATGGATGAAACGGAAGTAGCCCAACTATTTGAGCGCCATAACTGGATATCAGCACCTGTTGTTGATGATAACGACCATCTACTTGGTCGTATTACAATCGATGATATCGTTGACGTTATCCGAGAAGACGCCGAGCATAGCCTATTAAGCTTGGCGGGTCTTGATGATGAAGAAGACACCTTTGCCCCCGTATTAAAAAGCTCTAAAAAACGCTCTATTTGGCTGGGAGTTAACTTATTAACAGCACTTATGGCAGCTATTGTTGCCAGCTTTTTTGAAAACACCTTAGCAATCCTACCTATCCTTGCTGTATTGAATGGCATAGTGCCTTCAATGGGTGGCGTTGCGGGTAGCCAAACATTAACACTTGTAATACGTGGTATTGCCGTTGGTCATATAAACCAAACTAACCAACGTTTCTTACTTATGAAAGAACTCGCTATTGGCGCGATTAACGGTATTGTTTGGTCAATTCTGATAGCAGGTGTAGTCGCAATTTGGCAGTGGGACTTTAAACTTGGTGGCGTACTCGCATTTGCAATGTTTATGAATCTAGTTGCTGCGGGCATCGCTGGTGCAAGTATCCCACTGATCTTGAAAAGAATGAAAATAGATCCCGCCCTTGCTGGTAGCGTAGTACTGACAACCGTTACAGACATTGTCGGCATATTCGCATTCTTAGGAACCGCAACCTGGCTGCTCGTCTAAGAGCGTACCTACACAAATTTAAACAGTGATTTTAACCATGGCTGTAGGCGGGAGCTTACCTCGCACACTGCCTGAAACAACACAGAAAAAGCATATATCCCGCCTAGTTTATTACTTACCTAGAATCTATTACTTTCCTAGAACCAAATATCTTTTAAAAATTCGCGCGGCATAAAGCTCCGCCTACACAAATTTAAACTGCTATGATTTTAACCACGGCCGTAGGCGGGAGTTTACCTCGCGCACTGCCTGAAACAACACAGAAAAAGCATATATCCCGACTAGTTTATTACTTTCTTAGAATCTATTACTTTCCTAGAACCGAATATCTTTTCCAAAAATTCGCGCGGCATAAAGACCCGCCTACACAAATTTAAACTGCTATGATTTAACCACGGCCTCAGGCAGGATTTACCTTGCGCGGATTTTCTTAAAATTTGGGACGTAAGTTAATACTGAAGAATTCTGGTGAGTCATAAGTGCATGCTCTCTATTAGTAAATAGCATGCACTTATAATTTGAATGTAAACATCCTAGCTAAAATCCTTTTTGATCCTTGTGCAAACACATACCTTAAATAGGCAGTTCCAAAAATGTCCGTATAAATATAAATATCCTTTTAACTCCTGAGCCAATCCTTGTAGTTTTTATTATCCTTAACTAATCAACTTGATTATTTGTTCATTCCTTGAGTCATATAAATAACTCGCTTCCACTGTTGCGCTGTCCATAACGCTTTTGGGAGGCGTGTTTTTTCTTCCTGATTGTGTTGCGCTACCTTTTCCATAAAGATCTCCTGCTACGCTTTATATACCCAAACAACCTCAAGATACAGAAATTCATATTTTGAAATGGTTTGAATATGCTACCGTCCTTGCTGTTCATTCCTTGTCGCTAACTAATAAATTTAACGTTTCGCAATAATGTATATTGCATGTATTAGGCCTGGAAAATAACCTAATAGCGTTAATAAAATATTAATCCAAAATTGTGCACCTAGGCCAACTTGTAAAAACACACCTAAAGGCGGAATTAAAACCGATAATAAAATACGTATTAAATCCATTGTTTACACTCCTTGTTATAAGAGTAGAAAGCCCAGCCTAGCTGGGCGTTTCTAACTAAAATTATTCTGCGATAATAGTTAAATTATCAACTACATCACGTACATCTTCAGCATTTTTAGCAATTTTAACCGCAAGTTGCTTTTCAGCATCAGAGTCTACTGTACCATTGAGTGTCACAACACCTTTGTCAGTATCTACATCAATATCTGTACCGCCAACTTCTGAGTTGAATAAATAACGTGTAGTAATAACAGTACTAATCTTTGCGTCAGTTAAGTCACTTTCAACGCTATCGTTATCGTTGTGCTTGATTTCAGCATTTTTTACAACGGTAAGCTCATTATTTACGCCCAGTACACCATCAAGACTTAGTACTAGTTCTTCAGCTAACTCTTTATCAAGCTCGCTTTCAACTTTACCTGTCAGTACAACCTTGCCATTTTTTACATCTGTGTTAATGTCAAAATTGTTTAGGTTAGTGTTCATTAAAAGAACTGTTTCCGCCTTTCCATCAATCCAAGCATCTTTACTTTCATTTTCCCAGCTACTTGCTTGAGCACTCATAGCAGTTGTACCAAGAACTAAAGCGGCAATAATAGATTTGTTAAATGTTTTCATAATCTTTTTCCTTTTGATTTAAGACAATTAGAGTAATGCGAACATCAGGCCAACTTTTTAAACTTTTAATATCAACAACTTAAGAGGAATCTAGTTTATCTCTCTTTCCACATGTGGTAATAATTTACAGGCTATTAAGTAATTTGTTCTCATGGTTGTTAAATAAACCAATTAATAGTGTTGTTCGTTAATATTTCATTAATTTAAAAAGGTAAAGTATCTTTGAAATAAATAAACAGCTGATTTTTAACAACTAAAAAAATGGCCTAAGCTTTGCTTTACAAAAGAGCCATTACAAAACAACATAGTCACTCAAAGGAAAACTCATGACTGTAAAATTAGAAGATCGCCCAATTGAACAAGTGCGTGAACAAGTTATTGATCAATTAATCTATAACTACAGCCACGCGGTTATTTCTGCAGAAGCCTTTGAGCGTCGATTGGACCAAGCAATGGAAGCCACAAACAACCAAACTCTAATCGATCTGGTGAGTGACTTAGAATTAAAAGCCGACAGTAGCTATCAATCTGAAAAACGTGCCCAGTTTTCTCCTAACTACAGTAACAACACTAGTGATGAAGGACTGCACCTACGTAGTATTCTTGGGTCAAACGAACGCAGTGGCCAGTGGGTTGTGCCAAAGGTGATCCATCTTACTAACCTACTTGGTTCAATAGAATTAGATTTTACAGATGCTATTTTTCAGCACCAACACATTACTATCCATGTAAATTGCTTATTAGGCAGTGACGAAATTTATGTACCTGAGCATGTTAACGTGGTTTCTAAAATATTCAGTGTTGTTGGTAGTGTCGAAAATAAATCGGTGTCGCTCAATAAACATCAAGGGCCAACAATTACCATTGAAGGCAAAGTGGTGCTTGGCTCAGTTGAAATAAAAATTAAACGCACAATAAAAGAAAAGTTTGTCAGCTTTGCCAACAGCCTAAAAACAAGCTGGCAAGGAAAAGATAAGTATTAAAGCGCGCTCCTACGTGCAGGTATATCGTAGGAACAGGCTTCAGCCGTGATAATGGTTATGTTTGACCGTTAATATTCTGCTTGAATACCGCATGAAACCTATCGGCGCTAAAGCGCTCTCCTACGTGCGGGTATATCGTAGGAACAGGCTTTAGCCGTGATGATAGCTGTGTTTGGCTGTGATGATTCGGTTTGAATTTTGTTCCAAATCATAAATCGTTATTTCGCTCACAGGGAATATCACTTAAATACTCAACAAACTCTACTTCAAAACCAGCAGGATCAATAAAGTACACATTTTTCCTGAATGGATTATCTGCACCTGGTTTAGCAATGCTATAACCCGCATTTTCTAAACGCGAAATAACCGCAGCTATATTACTAGTCACATAAGCAAAATGCGCAAGGCCAACTTGGTGTCCTGTTAGATTACGATTAGGTTGCTCACCATTATCGCTAAGTGCTAGATACTGGCGATCATCTCCAAAGTGCAACCATTTACGTGGTTTTCCATGCCAATCACCTCGCCCTTCGCTTCTGATTGACCAATGTGGAAAAGCGGCCTTATAGAAATGTAGCATCTCATCAACATTACTCACCACCAAATTTACGTGCTCTAAATACATAATAAATACCCTTTATTTAAAATAATTTAAGTCACAATAAAACCTCAACAATAGTTGAGGTAAAGTGTTTTTATTTAAAATTGGATAATAAAAAGATAACCGATTTGCGCGGCATAAAGCCCCGCCTACGCAAATTTAAATATCTGAGTTAATCATACCTGTAGGCGGGAGTTTACCTCGCGCAATGTTATGCTTATGGCTTACGGCTTACGGCTTACGGCTTACAACTTCAAGCTTTAACCTAACTTCCCGCAACCTGCATTTGTTCAATCAATACCGAGCCTGTTTGAATACCACCACGACGCTCTATATCGCCACCAATTCCACTAATTGCCTTAAACATATCTTGTAACTTACCGGCAATGGTAATTTCACTCACTGGATATTGAATTTCACCATTTTCAACCCAGAAACCCGCTGCGCCACGAGAGTAATCACCCGTTACTGTGTTAACACCTTGGCCCATTAGCTCTGTAACCAATAAGCCTGTGCCCATTGTTTTTAATAATGCAGCTAAATCAGCATGAGTTTGCTCAACCAACCAATTATGAATGCCACCAGCATGGCCTGTTGGTGTCATATTCATCTTACGTGCAGCGTAGCTCGCTAATAAATAAGTTTGTAACTGGCCACCTTGAATGATCTCACGATCAATTGTTTTTACACCTTCACTATCAAAAGGAGATGACGCTAAGCCTTTTAAAATATGCGGACGTTCTGAAATATTAACGCAATTGCTAAATACCTGTTTACCTAAGCTGTCTAATAAAAAACTCGATTTACGATATAGTGCACCACCGCCAATAGCCGACACTAAATGCCCAAACAATGAGTTGGCAATATCAGCTCTAAAAACAACCGGGACTTTCATGGTGCCTAACTTTTGACTATTAAGTTTTGCTAACGTTTCAGTGGCAGCTTCCAGGCCAACTGAAGCTGCATCATTTAGCCCTGCTTGGTCACGTGCTACAGTGTACGCAGAATCACGCTGCATTTGTTCGCCATCTTTACCTATCACCATAGTGCTAATGCTATGACGTGTGCGCGGGTAACCAGTGATTAAGCCATGGCTATTACCATATACTCGTAAGCCTTGATGTGATGAAAAACTAGCGCCGTCAGAATTCACAATGCGCTCATCAGCATTGAGTGCAGCTTGTTCTGCCGCATGACATAACTCGATACCCTCTTCAGGGCTCACATCCCATGGGTGGTATAAATCTAAATCAAGTGGAGCAAATTCAAGTAATTCCTTATCGGCAACACCATTATGCGGGTCATCAGATGTGAACTTTGCAATATCAATTGCTTTTTCGACGACGGTACGTAACGTTTTAGGATTTAAATCAGCCGTTGATGCAGACCCTTTATGATTGCCAACATAAACGCTGATCCCCAATCCACCGTCTTGGTTAAACTCAATCGTTTCGACCTCACCCATACGTGTGCTTACCGATAAACCCGATGTGCTCGACATTGCCGCTTCGGCTCCAGTTGCACCAAGTTTTTTTGCATGCTCTAGCACTTCTGCCACGGCATCTTTGACTTGAGAAATCTGAGTGTAAATAGGATCTTGCTGTTGGCTTTTCATATTTTAGGTCCTGAGCTTGTAACGCTTACAATATACTTAAATGCTAACACACTCATCGCATTGCATCAGCTAATATTAATCATTAAAAGAATCGCGTATAATGCCGACAGTTAACGTTATTATATGAGCACCCCATGGCGAAGAAAAAAGGCAAGCCTGCTGAAATTGAAGAAGAAATTATCTATGTATCAAAAAGTGAACTCAAACGCGAAGCGCAAGAGTTTCATCAGTTAGGTTCCGAAATTGCCAAAATGGGGAAAAAGCAGCGCGAACGCTTACCCTTAAATGACGATTTAAAAGCTGCAATGGTTGTTGCTGATAAAATCAGTAACAAGAGCGATGCATACCGTCGCCACCTAAACTACATAGCAAAAACATTACGTACTGTTGAAAACATCGAAGACATAAAAGCGATTATCGACATCATGCTTAATAAAAATAATCAGGCTGAAGTTATGATTAAAAAAATTGAGCAATTACGTAGTGACTTAATAGCACAAGGTGATGATTTAATTAATCAAACAATTGAAGATTACCCTGCACTAGAGCGTCAAAAAATGCGTCAATTAGTGCGTAATGCTGCCAAAGAAGCTAAAGCAGAAAAGCCAGCACGAGGCTATAAAGAGCTTTTTCAGTATTTAAAAGAAACAATAATGTCATAATATTAAATATTATTGATATTAAAAAAGCCCATTAATACAACGTATTAATGGGCTTTTTTATTTGTACACTAAAGCGCTGACGCCCTAGCCTAGCTAACAATACCTAATGGTTGGGCATTTTTCCAAGCACCCCGAGTGAAATCAGGGATATCAATTGATGCACTTCGGTTGCTGACTGACTGCGCCGATAACGGCGATATGACCGACCATGCTGCGCCATCGTATACATCTTGATCTAAAGCTTCGCCATTGCGTAAACAATAAATCATGCGCCAAAACATTAAAAAGTCCATGCCGCCATGCCCGCCATTACGCTGCGCTTCTTCACCCATTTTAGTCCATAACGGATGGTCATATTTTTTATACCAACCTTCCATTTCATAATCCCACTCATGAAAACTCTTAGAGCCGCCTTCTTCAAGCGCGATACGATTTGGAAAACCAGCAAATACACCATTAGTGCCTTGAATTAAATTATGACGAGAATAAGGCCTTGGTGTAGTCGTATCGTGCTGGACCATAATACTGCGCCCTTTGATTGTTTTGATAAGTGTGGTGTTCATGTCACCAGCGATGTAGTTAAGTTGATTGCGTTGATGATCTGCAGGAAACTCTTTTTTAGCGTAAGCACTGCGGCCTAAAGCGGGTGAACTCATCGACGTTAAAAAATCAAAACGATCGCCACGGTTAATATTCATATACTGTGATACCGGCCCTAAGCCATGTGTTGGGTATAAGTTACCATCACGCTGAGCATGCCACGCAGTACGCCAAGAGCCCGTTTTATGCTCAAGCTCTTTCATCTGCCAACGTAGCTCATGAATATACGCCGCTTCACCATGCAATAACTCGCCAAATACACCTTGGCGAACCATATTCAATACCATTAACTCATCGCGGCCGTAGTTGACGTTTTCCATCATCATACAGTTCTTTTGGGTGCGCTCTGCGGTATCGACAATTTGCCACATTTCTTCAACTGTTAATGCCAGTGGTACTTCAACAAATGCGTGCTTACCGCTATTCATGGTATCAATCGCCATCGGAGCATGCCATGCCCAGGGGGTTGAAATAATAACAATATCAATATCATCGCGATTAAGCATTTCTTGATAGGCGTTATCAGCTCCTGAATATAGCGCAGGCTTTGGAAGGCCTTTATCTGTTAAGAATTTTGCTGAACGTTCGAGTACTTCTGTATGCGTATCACAAATGGCTGTTATCTTAGTACCCGCAATATGACTCATGCGTTTTACATGACCATAACCACGCTGGCCTACACCTATAAAGCCCACTCGTACAACATCCATTTTTGGTGCAATTAAACCAATAACTGAACGCCCTTGCTGTGCTGGCGTAACTGCTCCGCCATTAACGCCACTTGCACACCCTGCCACAACACTTGCTGCAGCCGCTGCACTAGCCGCTTTTAAAAAGTCTCGACGATTAAACTGCTTCATTATTATTATCCTTGAATTAACCTGTTTTTAACTTACCTAAAACAGGTTAAGAGGTAAAGCTGATAGGGATAGATAGCAGAAAAAGGAGATTAATGTAGGAGAGCGCTTTAGCGCCGATGGATTTCGCACAGGTATTCAAACAGAACCTTAACAGCCAAAAATAACCATCATCACGGCTAAAGCCTGTTCCTACGATATACCTACACGTAGGAGAGCGCTTTAGCGCCGATGGATTTAGCACAGGTATTCAAACAGAACCTTAACAGCCAAAAATAACCATTATCACGGTTCAAGCCTGTTTCAACAATATATCTGCACGTAGGAGAGCGCTTTAGCGCCGATAGGGTTTCGCACGATATTAAAACCGAATCCATCACAGCCAAAAATAACTATTTTCACGGCTAAAGCCTGTTCCTACGATATACCTGCACGTAGGAGAGCGCTTTAGCGCCGATGGATTTCGCACAGGTACTCAAACAGAACCTTAACAGCCAAAAATAACCATCATCACGGCTCAAGCCTGTTTCAACAATATATCTGCACGTAGGAGAGCGCTTTAGCGCCGATAGGATTTCGCACGGTATTAAAACCGAATCCATCACAGCCAAAAATAACTATTTTCACGGCTAAAGCCTGTTCCTACGATATATCTACACGTAGGAGAGCGCTTTAGCGCCGATGGGGGAAATCACACAATATAAGATTAAATCAAAATAGAGAGTGCAATCACGGCTGAAGCCTGTTCCTACGATATACCTACACGTAGGAGAGCGCTTTGGCGCCGATAGGGTTTATCAAAATACAACCCCTTAAGAGCAAATGCGGCTCTTAAGGGTTATCTGTTGTGATTCAATGAAAACTAGTTAAACATCACTTAACATAGCTTTAAGCGTGCTTTTTTTAGCTAGAATATCACGATATAACGCAAACTGATTTTGCGCACGTTCGAGGTTATGATTCGCATGCTTGATCGAGAAATAATGATCACCATCAATGTAATCAGTTAAAAAGCGTAAACCAATCATAAACGTCATTACCTTTGTGCCTAACCAAAAACTTTGCTTTTCTTGTTCAGTGATGAGGTCTTTTAAAGGTTCTACATATCCCTTAACAACCGCTTCAAAAATGTCTTCACGCACACGCACGTTTGCTAAGTTTGTTGAATCTTCTTGTTCTGGAGAACAAAAAGTTCGCACCATATCACCAAAATCATAAAGCCAATAACCTGGCATGCAGGTGTCTAAATCAATAACGGCTTTTGCACCATGTGATTTATTACAAAACAACATGTTGTTAATTTTAGTATCGTTATGACAAGGGCGAATTGGTACAACCCCTTTCAATGCTTTTAATTCATCAATTAAACCAAATTGAGATAAGCAAAAATCAACCTCTGCCTGGCAACTTGCTAAACGGTTTTCAGGATCAGCTTTGATAACGTCTGTTAATTTTTCAGCGCGCATTGCTAAATTATGAAAATCAGGAATAACATGGTGTAACTGCTTCGCATCAAAATCTTCTAACGCAACAGCAAACTGGCCAAATGCATTGGCCGCAGTTTCTGCTTGTGAAGTATTTGCCACTACATCTTCACTATAACTGCCGCCAATAAATTCGAGCGCACGCCACAAACCTTGTTCACATTCTACTAAATAATCATCGCCAACCGTCGCAACATGACGAATAATATCTAAATTATATTCGCCTACTTGATGCTTTTGCGTTAAATGGGATTCAATTAAACGTGCGTTTTTAACCAGCATATCTGGTTCAGGAAAAACGTCGGTGTTGAGTTTTTGGACTACTAACGACTTGCTAGGCACGCTTAACAGCATAGTGCTGTTAATATGGCCACTTCCAATCGGCTTCATGCTGACACGTTCATTGCCTAGACCAAAATTCTCAGACAAGTAAACCGCAGTGGGATTTGACTTCATACTTACTTCGCTATTTTTGTGCCCAGAAAAAGGCAAGATCGGTGCTATTTCATCCATGACGTAATTCATATAATTTACTCGCAACATCCTGTAATTCAGATTTATAGGTCACTCCATACCAGGACTCTTGCGCAGTATAAACGGTGACACTTTGTTGATTGTTTGTGATCGTTTGTTGAATTTGATCAGGCAAATAATACTCCATTTTGACACCGTTGTCATATTTTTGCAGGAAGTTATCAAAACCGATTTCTAATCTATTGAAAAATGAAGGCGTTAACCCCCAAAAACTCATTGAACCTAGCGCGTCATCAGCAATGTGAACCCGCTGTTGCTGTGGGTTTTCACCCATAAGGGAGTTGTTTTCTATGCTTATGTTTAAAAACTCAATAACATTTATAAGCTGGTTATTTTGGATCTTGCAAACACCTCGATTAACACCTCCTTGATCAGATAAAGTATTGATAATTGGGTAACCAACCATCGCCCAATCTGAGTGTAATTTAAAATGTTCAGCCAATAAATTAAATGACGAAGTTCCATAATAATCATCAGCGGTAATCACAATAAAAGGATTATGTACATGCTGTTTTGCGCACAATAACGCATGACCCGTGCCCCAAGGCTTTACACGTTCATCAACCAGTGCTTTAAATTGCACTGGTACTAAATCAATTCGCTGTTCAACCAACACCACGTCAAGATCTAAAGGCAGACGCGGTAAAATAACCTGCTCTATTTCACTGCGAACAGCCTGGTTGATTATAATAACCACTTGAGTCACACCCGCTGCATATGCATCTGCAATACTTAACTCCATGATGGTACAGCCTAATCCTGATATTTCAGCAATTTGCTTGTTGCCACCAAAGCGACTGCCTAAGCCGCCCGCCAATATAACTAAACTCAAATCATGTTTTTTAATATTCATTTTCAACCATTTTTATTATTCTCGATTCTTAACGACCTTAGTGTATCAGTTTTAGCACTTGTCTCTATACCCAAATATAGTTATCTAAATAACAACTATTTTGCAATTTCGACTGCGGTTGCCTGCCCTAAAATAGCCTTGTACTTTTGCGCTAATGCTTGCTTTGCTTGTTCATCGCCGTGCACAATTTTAATCAAAACAGGCTTTTTGCGCATTCCTGTTACAAACTTAACTAAGCCTTTTTGATCTGCGTGAGCGCTGTAACCACTAATTGTGTGAATTTTAGCGCGTATAGTCACTTTACTGTCGTTAATATGCACATAACCCCCACGTGGGCCATATGTTTGAATGTCTCGACCAAGTGTTCCACGGCCTTGGTAACCAACAAAAATTATATCCGTTGTTTTATCTGACAAAAATCGGCTCAGGTAATTCACAATTCGGCCACCTGTGCACATGCCACTCGCGGCAATAACAATTGCAGCTTCGTCTCGCTTACTTAAATACTCAATCACTGCAAGATGCTCTTTATGGCTATCAACAGTATGTAATTGTTGAAAATCTAACGGGTGACGGCCGTTCGCTAAACGCTTTTTAGCTTCATCATCCCATAGACTTTTAAACTCTCGATATTTACTCGTAAAATTAGCCGCCATAGGTGAATCAACAATCACATTAATACTTTGCCAAGATGGGTTTTTACGGGCGCTGTGAATAATTTGCTCTAACTCGTAGAGTAACTCCTGCGTACGCCCAATGCTAAAAGCAGGCACTAATACAACGCCGTTGTCTGCAACCGCTTTTTCAATCACTTTTTTAAGCGTTGATGTTCGCTCTTTTCGCCCTTGATGGTTTTTATCGCCGTAGGTTGATTCAATCACGAGCACATCAGCCTTATAAGGCGCTTTGGGGCTTGGTAACAGCGGCGTATAAGGCGCGCCTAAATCACCAGAAAACACCACACGCTGAACAGTAGGCTTTACCCCTACATCGACTTCAACATAAGCTGAACCAAGAATATGCCCAGCACGCTGAAACCGAGCCTTTGTAAGGGGTAACTCATTACTGCCAGGTAACTCAAACCACTGATTAAATTCAACAGCGACAATACGTTTTTCAAGTAAACTTAAGCAGGCATCTATGATTTTTTGATCTCGCGTTACACCCACTTTAAGTGCATCTTCAATCACCAAGGGCAACAAGCTTGCTGATGCCTTTGAGGTAAAAATGGGTCCACTAAAACCAGCTGCAAACAAATAAGGAATACGGCCAACATGATCAATATGGCAATGAGTCACGATTAATGCCGTAACGGTAGAAATATCAAAATCGATTGCTAAATCCGGCCCCGCGTCTTCACCTTGAAAAATACCACAATCAATCAGTACCGATTCAGTACTTGTATAGTCGAGTTGATGACAAGAGCCCGTCACCCCATTCACCGCTCCATGGTGTGTAATATTCATAATATATCCTTATATGTTTAAACAATGTACAGCGAGATTAAAATATATCAGCACAAAATAAAAGAGATAAACATAATACCCACACGTAGGAGAGCGCTTTAGCGCCGATGGGTTTAGTGCGATGTTCAGCAGAATATTAACAGCCAAACATAACCATCATCACGGCTAAAGCCTGTTCCTACGATATACCCGCACGTAGGAGTGCGCTTTAGCGCCGATGGGTTTAGTGCGATGTTCAGCAGAATATTAACGGCCCAAACCGAATCATCACAGTCAAACATAACTATTTTCACGGCTAAAGCCTGTTCCTACGATATACCCGCACGTAGGAGAGCGCTTTAGCGCCGATAGGTTTCATGCGATGTTCAAGCAGAATATTAACGGTCAAACAGAATCATCACAGCCAAACACAACGAGTATCACGGCTAAAGCCTGTTCCTACGATATACCCGCACGTAGGAGCGCGCTTTAGCGCAGATGGGGTTACTTAATTTGAAATGCCAGCATTAATCATTGCTTTGTATTTGCAATCATTTAAAATAAATTTCTTCGTTCTAAATACTGGTGTTTTCATGGCTAAAGACAGGTTCGCACCAAAGCCATTAAACGATATTATGGCGGGCCTCAGCGGCAGATTGGCGTCATATGCAGGCAAAAGCCAAGCTCTCGATAAGCAGCAAACTTTACTGAGTGATTTTTTAGGCGCTAATTTAGGCGGTAAATGTCGCGTAAGTAACTATCGCGATGGCACACTTATGATCGAAGCGGTATCAGCGCCTATCGCACTGCGTTTAAATTATTTAAAGATGGATATGCTTTCACATTTTCGAGCTGCTGGCATGGCTGAGCTTGGGCAAATAAAAATTACTGCAAATCCACAAACTACGCAGCGCTTGAGCCCTAACACAACTACAAAAATGAATAACAACGCACCCGCAGCTAAACACCCCCCCATGAGCGAACAAACAGCAGATTACCTCACCGCAATTGCCTCAAACGCCCCTCCTTCGCTTAAAGCAAAACTAGAGCGACTCGCACGGCACGGGAAAAAGTAAGTACCTCATTGATAATAAGCCAGCCAATTGCTTTGTTTTCACCCTTGATTTTATTTTATCCACCTCCATATATTCATCGTTAATGTAATAAATGAGCAAGATTAAAGTTATCTTTACGGTATTTACGAAATTTTTCAGTTAAAAATGGGCATCTTGATGAACAGGTGGTTCGTTGTTTCGCAGAGTCTGGTATAGTAACGCACGTAATAAATGATGCATTTTGCAGCGTTTATTAAAATTGCTAATTAATATGTTCTTTTTATGAGCAGTATATTAATTAGTAATGACCCCAAAACGCTTGGGCATATCAAAATGGGTTAGCTGATAATCGGCTAACAAAGAATATATTGTAACGGTTTTATCATGATATCTAATTTATTTACCAAGATTTTTGGTAGTCGCAATGACCGCACTATTAAAAATTTAAGAAAGACGGTCGCGCTGATCAACGCACTTGAAACGCAACTAGAAGCGCTTTCAGACGAAGATTTAAAAGCCAAAACAGCAGAGTTTAGAGAACGTTACGATAACGGACAAAGCCTTGATGACATTCTGCCAGAGGCCTTTGCTGTGGTACGTGAAGCATCAAAGCGTGTTAATAGCATGCGTCACTTTGACGTACAGCTTCTTGGCGGTATGGTACTAAACCAAGGGCGTATCGCAGAAATGCGCACCGGTGAGGGTAAAACACTTACTGCAAGTTTACCGGCTTACTTACGTGGCTTAACGGGTAAAGGCGTCCACGTTATTACCGTGAACGACTACCTAGCAAAACGTGATGCTGAAACAAACCGTCCACTATTTGAATTTTTAGGCTTAACAGTTGGCTGCAACGTACCAGGTATGATGCCGCAGCAGAAAAAAGAAGCCTACGCTGCCGATATTACTTACGGTACAAATAACGAGTTTGGTTTTGATTACCTACGTGACAACATGGCGTTTAGCATTAACGAACGCGTACAACGTCCACTTTACTACGCAGTAGTGGATGAAGTTGACTCAATTTTAATTGATGAAGCGCGTACTCCGCTTATCATTTCAGGCCCAGCTGAAGATAGCTCTGAGCTTTACACTGAAATCAATACCATCGTTCCTACTCTTGAACTACAAGAAAAAGAAGACGAAGAAGGTATTGAAGGCGATGGCGATTTCACAATCGATGAAAAATCTAAGCAAGTTCATTTAACTGAACGCGGCCAAATTAAAGTTGAAGAATTACTAACCGAGCGCGGTTTAATAGCAGAAGGCGATTCGCTTTACTCTGCAGGTAGTATCACTTTACTAAGCCATGTTTATGCTGCATTACGCGCTCACAAGCTCTATCAAAAAGATGTTGATTACGTTGTAAAAGAAAACGAAGTAATCATTATCGATGAGCATACAGGCCGTTCAATGGAAGGGCGTCGTTGGTCTGAAGGTTTACACCAAGCTGTTGAAGCTAAAGAAGGTGTAAAAATTCAAAACGAAAACCAAACGTTGGCATCAATCACATTCCAAAACTACTTCCGTATTTACGAAACCCTTGCTGGTATGACAGGTACTGCCGACACTGAAGCATTTGAGTTCCAGTCAATCTACGGCCTTGATACTGTTGTTATGCCAACTAATAAGCCAATGATCCGCGATGACCGTGCTGACCTAGTTTACTTAACGCAAGAAGAAAAATACGAAGCAATTTTAGTCGATATTAAAGATTGCCAAGAGCGCGGCCAGCCAGTATTAGTAGGTACAATTTCGATTGAAAGCTCAGAGTACTTATCGCAATTTTTACGTAAAGAAAAAATTAAGCACAACGTACTTAATGCTAAGTTCCATGCCCAAGAAGCCGACATCGTTGCTGATGCAGGTTTACCTGGTACAGTAACCATTGCAACTAACATGGCCGGTCGTGGTACTGATATTGTGTTAGGCGGTAACTGGAATAGCGAACTTGAAAAACTTGATAACCCAAGTGATGAAAAAATAGCTGAAATCAAAGCGGCATGGCAAATACGTCACGATGCAGTAATTACAGCTGGCGGTTTACATATTATTGGTACCGAGCGTCATGAATCTCGCCGTATTGATAATCAGCTTCGTGGTCGTTCTGGTCGTCAGGGTGATGCTGGGTCAAGCCGTTTTTACTTATCAATGGATGACGCATTAATGCGTATATTTGCTGGTGAACGCATGACTAACATGATGCGTAAACTCGGCATGCAACGCGGCGAAGCCATCGAACACCCATGGGTTAACCGCGCAATTGAAAACGCACAACGCAAAGTAGAAGCACGTAACTTTGACGTTCGTAAACAATTACTAGAATACGATGACGTAGCAAACGACCAACGTCGTGTTGTATACGCACAACGTAATGAGTTACTTGTTGAAGGCGATATTTCAGAAACCATCACGGTTATTCGTGGCGATGTACTTGGTAACACAATTGACCAATATATTGCACCGCAAAGCCTTGCTGAAATGTGGGATATCCCAGGCCTAGAAGAACGCTTAAAACAAGATTTCTTGATCGAGCTACCAATCACACAATGGCTAGCAGACGATAACAAGCTTTACGAAGAAAAGCTGCGTGAACGAATCGAAGAAGAGATCAATACCGCATACAAGCAAAAAGAAGAGCAAGTTGGCGAACCAGTACTTCGCCAGTTTGAAAAAGCAATTATGCTGCAAAGCCTTGATCAACATTGGAAAGATCACCTTGCTGCAATGGACCATTTACGCCAAGGTATTCACTTACGCGGTTATGCACAAAAGAACCCTAAGCAAGAATACAAGCGTGAATCGTTTGAATTGTTCTCAGAGATGCTTGAAAACCTTAAAATCGACGTAGTAAGTATTTTAAGTAAAGTACAAGTGCGCGCTGAAGAAGACGTTGAAAAAATCGAAGAGCAACATCGCAAAAGCGAAAGCGCACCTCGCGAATATCAACACGAAGAAGTTGAGCACGTTGGCGGCGAAACACCACAAGGTGCCGTAGTCGCAGCTCGTGCGGAGCCAAAAGTTGGCCGTAACGAACCATGTCCTTGTAAATCAGGTCAAAAATTTAAACAGTGTTGCGGTAAATTAAAGTAGCAACATATTGTTAAATAATAATTAAAAAGCGACGCCTGCGTCGCTTTTTTTTATGAAAATAATTAGGTGACAATAACCGATATAAGCTGGCTTTGGCGTTTATATTTACCGTAGGCGGGGCTTTACGCCGCGCAGATTAATTAAAAAATAGAGATTAAAATATGACAAAAAAAATAATCCACGTAGCCGTTGGCGTTATCAAAGCTGGCAACACATTATTTATTTGCAAACGCCCGGACGATAAACACCAAGGCGGTTTATGGGAGTTTCCGGGTGGGAAAGTAGAAAGCGGCGAAACCGTATTTGAGGCACTAAAACGCGAACTTATTGAAGAAGTAGCATTAACGATTCACAGCTCAAGTCAGCTAATGGTCATAGAGCATGATTATGGCGATAAATGTGTAAAACTAGACGTGCATGTTGTCACCGACTTCAGCGGCGATGCACATGGCGCCGAAGGCCAATTAAGCGCATGGGTAGCAATTGATAAGTTAAGCGAATACAACTTCCCCGCCGCCAATGTAGAAATCATCGAAAAAATAAAAACACAATTTTAAACTCCACCTCGCGCATTAACACCAAACCGCGCGAGGTAAACTCCCGCCTACATCGGCTTGAACAGCTTTGATTCTGCTCTTCAATAAACTTTGTTACATATTAGCTACTATCGTTGCGTGTAACTGGTTTATTGTTGTTACGAACAGGTTTAAGATGGGGTCAGAGAATATTCAATCGAAATACTTTATTTATTCGGTTAACTGATTATTCATACAACAACTAACAAACGAGACTCTCATGAAAAAAGTAACTCTTACTGCAGCAAGTATTGCACTTGCTTTGGGACTAGTCGGCTGTGGCGATAAACAAGAACAAACAAAAGCCCCAGAAACAGCGGCGGTTAGCGCACCGGTTGAACAATTAAATTCAGGTATTGAATTAGCAAACATGGATAAATCAGTCCGTGCTCAGGATGATTTTTACTACCACGTAAACGGCCAATGGCTAGCAACGACAGAAATCCCAGGGGATAAATCTAACTACGGCTCATTTTCACAGCTATATGACGAATCACAAAAAGCCATGAAAACAGTACTTGAAAAAGCAGCGGCAAGTACAACAGCAAAACCAGGCAGTGATGAGTACAAACTTGGCGCTTTCTTTAAAAGCTACATGGACGAAAATGCGCGTGAAGAACTTAACATTTCACCGCTAATGACACAGCTAAATACGATTGACGCAGTAAAAAACAAGTCTGACCTCGTTACATTAATGGCGCAACTTCGCATGCAAGGCGGCAGCGCTCCATTTGGTTGGTATGTAAATAATGACGCAAAAAATTCAAGCGAATATGCCTTGTATGCTTATCAATCAGGTTTAGGCTTGCCTGATCGTGATTATTACTTAAAAGACGATGAAAAATTCACTAAAATCCGCGCGGCTTATAATACCTACGTAACTGAAGTATTAAAGCGTGCTGGTGTACAAAAACCAGAGCAACAAGCAAAAGCTATTGTTGCACTTGAAACCAATATTGCACAAGCGCAGTGGAGTCGTGTAGAGCAGCGCGATGCAACTAAAACATACAATAAAATGAGCGTAGTTGATGCCAGTAAATTAACAGGAAGCTTTGACCTTGTTGAATATTTTAAAGCATCTGGCGTGAATACTACTGATATCATCGTGGGTCAACCAAGTTACTTTGAAAAATTTGCCGATATTTACGCAAAAACCGATGTAACAACATGGCAAAATTACCTTAAGTTTCACTTTGTAAGCAACTATGCAGGCCTACTAAATAAAGACCTTGTTGACTTAAACTTTAACTTTTACAGCACAACATTACGCGGCGTAGAAGAACAAGCGCCACTTTGGAAGCAAGCTGTTGATGCTTCAAATGGTGTGCTAGGTGAAATTTTAGGCAAAGTCTACGTTAAAGAAAACTTCCCGCCTGAAGCAAAAGCGCGTATGGAAGAACTCGTTGATAACGTGATCAAAGGCTATGGCGTAGCAATTGAAAACCTTGAATGGATGAGCCCAGAAACTAAACTTGCTGCAAAAGAAAAACTCGATAAATTCACACCAAAAATTGGCTACCCTGACAACTGGAAAGACTACTCAGCGCTAAGCATTAATGCTGATGAGCTCGTAGGTAACTATATTCGCCATAGCGAATGGTCATACGCAGATATGATTGCAAAATTAGGTAAACCAGTAGATCGTTCTGAATGGCACATGACACCACAAACCGTTAATGCCTATTACAACCCGGTTAATAATGAAATTGTATTTCCAGCCGCGATTTTACAACCCCCATTTTTTAACTTAGATGCTGACGATGCTGTAAATTATGGTGCAATTGGTGCTGTAATTGGCCACGAGCTTGGTCATGGTTTTGACGACCAAGGCGCTAAATACGATGGTGACGGCAATTTACGTAACTGGTGGAGTGAGTCAGACCTTAAGCAGTTTGGTGAGCGTACAGGTCAGTTAGTCGCACAATATAACGAATATAAACCATTTGAAGATGCCAATGTTAATGGCGAGCTCACATTAGGTGAAAACATCGGCGACTTAGGCGGTTTAACCGTTGCCTATACTGCATATCAGCTATCTTTAGGTAATGATAAAGCACCGATTATTGATGGCTACACTGGCGATCAGCGCTTCTTTATGGGTTGGTCACAAATTTGGCGTCGTAAGTATCGTGACGAAGAGTTACGTAACCGCCTAATGACAGATTCGCATTCACCAAGCCATTACCGTGTAATTGGTATTTTATCGAACATGCCTGAATTTTATAAAGCATACGACGTAAAAGAAGGCGATAAAATGTATATCAAACCAGAAGATCGCGTAAAGATCTGGTAATACCGATTACACTGTAAGTTATTTAGCTCGTTAGAGTAGTAATGTTTCAATAGAATTAACATCACCATTCTTGCGATCAAAAAAGCCACCTTAAAATAGGTGGCTTTTTATTGCCCAAACAAAAGTAGTTGTAGGAACAGGCTTTAGCCGTGAAAATGCTTATTTTTGGCTATGATAATTCGTTTGAATACAGTAAAACCATCGGCGCTAAAGCCCCCTCCTACGTGTAAGTAATACCGTAGGAACAGGCTTCAGCCATGAGAATTCATATTTGTGGCGATGATAATTCGCTTGAATACAGTAAAACCATTGTCGCTAAAGCGCTCTCCTACGTGTAAATAACCCGTAGGAACAGGCTTCAGCCGTGCAAATGCTTATTTTTGGCTATGATAATTCGTTTGAATATAGCGTAAACCATCGGCGCTAAAGCACTCTCCTACGTGTAAGTAATACCGTAGAAACAGGCTTTAGCCGTGAAAATGCTTATTTTTGGCTATGATAATTCGCCTGAATACAGCGTAAAACCATCAGCGCTAAAGCCCCCTCCTACGTGTAAGTAATACCGTAGGAACAGGCTTCAGCCGTGAGAATTCTTACTTGTGGCTATAATAATTCGTTTGAATACAGCGTAAAACCATCGGCGCTAAAGCACTCTCCTACGTGTAAGTAACCCGTAGGAACAGGCTTTAGCCGTGAGAATTCTTACTTGTGGCTATAATGATTCGTTTGAATATAGCGTAAACCATCGGCGCTAAAGCACTCTCCTACGTGTAAATATACCGTAGGAACAGGCTTTAGCCGTGAAAATGCTTATTTGTGGCTATGATAATTCGTTTGAATACAGCGTAAAACCATCGGCGCTAAAGCACCCTCCTACGTGTAAGTAATACCGTAGGAACAGGCTTCAGCCGTGATTGCTTTATAATTTACAAAAAACGGTGATATATGCCATCGCTTTACAAAATAACTATTTTAAACCGCCTTTAAATGTTTATTACCTGACTGTACTAAACCTGTCACAAAGCTTGAAAACTCTTCACCAAGGTTTTCATCGCGCATACCGTATTCTACAATCGCTTTCAAATAACCAAGTTTGTCACCACAATCGTGAGCACGACCACTCATATGAAATGCCTCTACGACTTCTTTTTCCATAAGCATATCGATTGCATCGGTTAGCTGTACTTCACCGCCAGCGCCAATAGGTGTTTTAGCCAGTAGCGACCAAATTGTTTTTGATAAAACATAACGACCCACAACAGCTAAGTTTGATGGTGCATCTTCAATACTCGGCTTTTCAACCATCGTTTTTATTTTTGCGCTTTCACCGGCACTAATAGCTACACCACCAATGTCTGCAATGCCATATTTACTTACGTCTTGTTGTGGTACAGGCTCAAGCATGATCTGGCTAGCTGCCGTAGCTTTAAAACGAGCTATCATTGCGGCTAGGTTCTGAGTTTTTTGATCTGCTGTATAGGCATCAAGAATTACATCGGGTAAAACCACAACAAAATCATCTTCACCAATAATTGGTTTGGCGCATAACACTGCATGGCCTAATCCTTTAGCCTCGCCCTGGCGTACATGTAAAATGGTAACATCTGGCGGGCAAATTGAGCGTACTTCATCTAATAACTTACGCTTAACACGCTTTTCTAACGTGGCTTCAAGCTCAAAACTTGTATCAAAATGGTTTTCGATCGCATTTTTTGAACTATGAGTTACTAGCACAATTTCTTTTATTCCTGCAGCAACACATTCATTAACAATATATTGAATAAGTGGCTTATCAACCACTGGTAGCATTTCTTTAGGAATTGCCTTTGTCATTGGCAACATGCGCGTACCTAACCCTGCAACTGGGATAACAGCTTTCATATTTAGTCCTTTATTTAACTTTAATCACTTCCGAATAAATCGCGTGTATATACTTTATCAACCACATTTTCTAACTCTTTAACCATGCGGTTTGAAATAATTACATCTGACATTTCTTTAAATTCATTTAGATCTTTTATTACCCGAGAGTTAAAAAAAGCATCATCTTTCAAAGCTGGTTCATATACCACAACTTCAATACCTTTAGCTTTTATGCGCTTCATGATCCCCTGAATTGCGGACGCTCTAAAGTTATCAGACCCCGTTTTCATTACTAAACGATACACCCCCACAACCTTAGGATTGCGGTTGATAATTGAAAACGCAATAAAGTCTTTACGGGTAGTATTAGCATCAACAATCGCTGCAATCATGTTATTAGGTACATTCTTATAGTTTGCCAATAATTGCTTAGTATCTTTAGGTAAGCAGTAACCGCCGTAACCAAACGATGGATTATTATAATGATTACCTATGCGAGGGTCTAAACCCACACCTTCTATAATTTGCTTTGCGCTTAGCCCTAAGCTCTCTGCGTAGCTATCTAGTTCATTAAAGTAAGCAACTCTCATAGCCAAATAAGTGTTAGAAAAAAGCTTAATAGCCTCAGCCTCAGTTGATTCTGTAAACAAAATATCAATATCTTGCTTTATTGCACCTTGCGCTAATAAGTTAGCAAACGTTCTTGCTCGCTCACTTTGCTCCCCCACAATAATACGAGAGGGATGTAAATTATCATGCAAAGCTTTGCCTTCACGCAAAAATTCAGGTGAAAACAATATGTTGTTTGTATTAAATTTTTGCTTTACTGATTCGGTAAATCCAACAGGTACTGTTGATTTAATGATCATGGTCGCAGTTGGGTTAATTTTTATAACATCCTGAATAACCGACTCAACCGAACCAGTATTAAAGTAATTTGTTACTGGGTCATAATCTGTAGGGGTCGCAATAATTACAAACTCAGCCCCTTCTAAGGCAAGTTTTTTGTCATTGGTTGCTGTAAAATCGAGGTTTTCATTCTTCAAAAAATTACTTATTTCAACATCAACAATAGGTGATTGCTTGCTTTTTAATAGTGCAACTTTGTGCTCATCAATATCAAGTGCAATAACATTATTATTTTGCGCAAGCAACATGGCGTTTGATAGGCCAACATAACCTGTACCAACAACAGCAACTTTCATTTCAACTCCTTAAATTTATAAATTATTGCTTCCTAGCACCTTACAAGCCTAGTGCCTATAGTTTCGAATTCTAACTTGCTTATATTCAAGCCATTAAGCTAGAGTTTTTAAATTATGCGTCTAAACAAATAAACTAATGCTGAAAATTGCAGACTCATTCATACCTTTAATAATTATTGTAGATAAAGACATTATGTAATATGTGCTATTAAGCATAGCCCTTTCAGATTTTTTTGTGATATTTGATTTATATTTGCGAAATGTACCATAAACAGGTAACAAAACGGTACTAAAACATGGCTTTATTGTAATTTTTCTGATCATATAGCAAATTTGTTACATAGTTACGGCAGATTAAA
This sequence comes from Pseudoalteromonas sp. NEC-BIFX-2020_015, assembly GCF_012952265.1. NCBI lineage: Bacteria > Pseudomonadati > Pseudomonadota > Gammaproteobacteria > Alteromonadales > Pseudoalteromonadaceae > Pseudoalteromonas > Pseudoalteromonas sp. NEC-BIFX-2020_015. The sequence goes on along the minus strand of NZ_JABCJL010000024.1, from coordinate 2,749 downwards.
TGAGAGAAGAAACAATGAACTACCCCGCGCCAAGGCTTTTCGCTTAGGCTCAAATTCGCTTCGCGAAGAGGGGTATCTTAATTAGTCTAAGGTAAAAAACCTTTACGCCGCAAGCGACGGGGAATAAACCCGAAGAGATTTAAGAGATATGAGGGTACATAATAGGTATCGGCTTTAGCAGTGATAGTGGTTATAACAGTAATTTTTGATAATAACTCGAATGGTGGGCTTTAACCGTGATAGTGGGTATAACAGTAATTTTGATAATAACTCGAATAGTGGCTTTAAACGCGAGGCGCAACACATCGGCGCTAAAGCGCTCTCCTACGTGTAAATATACCGTAGGAACAGGCTTTAGCCGTGATAGTCGTTATAATAGCTATAACAGTAATTTCGATAATAACTCGAATGGTGGGCTTTAAACACGAGGTACAACACATCGGCGCTAAAGCGCGCTCCTACATGTAAATATACCGTAGGAACCAGCTTTAGCCGTAATTAATATGTGGTTCATAACCGTCCTTTGTTACAACACATTAAAACGCCTATCAATTTTTTAAATTGACTACCTTGGCAGTGGTCACTTCGTTAGGTGATTCATGTTTTGCATTCCACACTAAATCACAAATACCGTCTGTTGGATTAAACCCTGTTGGTGCATCTAACAATAACTGGCGAATCACTTGGTGATCAAAGTTATGGCAAGCTATGTCGAGTGCCTCTAAAAATACATTTAACTCAGGCAAAGGCAGCATAACTTCACTAGCTGTCATTATACGCTCGTGAGTAGTTTGGCCAACATTGTCACCAATCAACAGCTCTTCATATAGCTTTTCACCTGGACGAAGGCCTGTGCATTGAATTTCAATATCACCATGAGGATTAGTTTTATCTTTTACTTCAAAGCCAGATAAACGAATCATCTTACTTGCTAAATCTTTAATTTTAACTGGCTCGCCCATATCAAGCACAAATACGTCACCACCTTTGCCCATAGAGCCCGCCTGTATTACAAGCTGCGCTGCTTCTGGTATTGTCATAAAAAAGCGGGTTATATCTTGGTGGGTAAGCGTAATAGGTCCGCCTTCTTTAATTTGCCTACGAAATAGCGGCACAACCGAGCCCGACGAGCCAAGTACATTACCAAAACGCACCATACAAAAACGTGTACGATGACCTTTACCTTTAGTTTGCGCTAAACCTTGTAGCACTAACTCAGCCATTCGCTTAGTCGCGCCCATTACATTTGTTGGACGAACCGCTTTATCCGTCGAAATTAATACAAATGTTTCAACACCCGCATTTGCAGCCGCTTTTGCCGCATAAAATGTACCAAATACATTATTACGCACACCTTCAACTACATTGTGCTCAACCAGTGGAACATGCTTGTAAGCCGCAGCGTGATAAACCGTTTGTACGCCAAATGCCATCATTACTGTTTCAATACGATTAATGCGCTGCACAGAGCCCATTATTGGTATTAGCTCTAAATCAATACTGTTATTAATAATGTACTCATTTAGCTCCTTTTCTATTGAATATAAACCAAATTCTGATATTTCAAATAACACTAATTTTTTAGGTTGCTGCCTAACTATTTGCCTACAAAGCTCAGACCCAATAGAACCGCCAGCGCCTGTCACCATTACTACTTTACCGGTAATGTTAGCAGCCATTAATTCAGGTTTAGGTGTTACTGGGTCTCGGCCCAATAAATCTTCAATTTCAACATCGCGAAACTCTGATAGCTTAGCTTTACCTTCAACTACATCGGCCATGCCAGGGATTGACAACACTTTAATAGTTAACGGCTCTAATTGCGCTAACACTTCTTTACGCCGTGCTCGAGTCGCACTTGGTAAAGCCAATAAAACTTTAGTCGCTTTACCTTTATTAATTAGTTCGTAAATACCTTTAAAGTTAATTACTGGTATACCTTGAATGATTGAACCTTGCTTTGTCTCGTCGTCATCAATAAATGCGCGTACATAATATTCAGGCCCAGCACCTAACGCAGTGGCTAATTGTCTCCCTGCAGATCCAGCCCCATAAATAATAACCGACTCTTTATTTGCAGTGGCCATTTTACCAATCATGGCTCGCACCAATACACGCGAACCACCAACAGTTAATAAACATAACCAAGCAAAAATAAATGGCATAGTACGCGGGATAGTAATACCAACAAAAAACGACAATAACACCAAGCTAACTGTTGTTATAACTGTGCCTAATACAATTGCCCATAACGCTTGTGCATTCATGTATCTAAGTACAGCTCGATATAAGCCTAGGTTAATAAATGCAAATAATGCAGTAGGGATTAATAAAGCTAAAAGCAGCCAATTATCAAGATCGCTAAAAGGGGCAAGACTATCTAAGCGTACAATTAAAGCCAGCCAAAATGCAGCCGCAATAAAAAGTGAGTCTATAAATAACGTTATGGCACGCTTTGTACCACGCGATGCATTTAAAATAGATCTGATGTAGCTATCCACAACAAGTTCCCTTTTTCTTGTATTTGATTGATTTAAAAAATAAAGTACACAAAATAGTGCGTTTACTTGTTAAAATTTCATGAATTATAGAGTAGATAGACTAAATTAGCTAGATCTTAGGAGCTATCAGCTATCAGCTATCAGCTATCAGCTATCAGCTATCAGCTATCAGCTATCAGCTATCAGCTATCAGCTATCAGCTATCAGCTATCAGCTATCAGCTATCAGCTATCAGCTATCAGCTATCA